>CBIMZH010000177.1:0-6153 GCA_966248255.1 uncultured Cellvibrio sp. | reverse complement strand
TCTGCCAAGGCGTTGGGGAATTTGACAAAGCGCCTAACCAGAAAGGAGCCAAGAGCCACAGCCAGGGTACTTCCCAGGGCAATTTCACTGGCCAGCCACAAGCCTTGCAATGAAAAGCCCTGGGAGAGTGCCAAGCTCAAATTCAGCAGTGTCGAACCGATAAAAACGCCTGGTAACATCCAGCGCCCCCAAATAATGGCGGCGCCCATGGCGACCCCCATGGGGAGAAAAATAGCTGTGGCAAAACCCGGCGGAATTGCCAAGAGCAGAGAAAGGCGTCCGGATATCACATACGCGATAATTAGCAGCAATATACGGATTAGAGTGATTCGCATCATAACTGGGCGTTAAGCCTTAGGGGTACCAAAAGCAGTCCCCCTTAAGACTAGCCAATTACAAAAAATTTTCCGCAAAATCAGTAAATTAACTGGCTTCTACCTCAGCCATAAAGTCCAGCGCAGCCTGCTGGCGAATTGTGCGGCGGTGATTGGCCATCAATTTAATGATTTTTTCCTGATCGCAGACCTGACGATCAAGCAACACCCGGGTTTTCAATTCACCGGTTACATCTGCCGTTGGACATTTACTGAACACAAACTGATTGGAGATAAGGTCCATAAAGGGGCCGGATTTACTGCTGGGCATAATAAACAGCAGCTGTAAGCCCAGGCTCTCGGTTAGGTAGTTAATTACCTCGCGCGAGCGGTGCTCATCCATTTTTGAGAAAGCCTCGTCCACCAGTACCATGCGCAAATGACTGTTGCCCTCGTTAAAGCGGAAAGCCGAGGTGATGGCAGCGCTGCGAATAATATAGGCTGGGGTTTCCAGCTGGCCGCCAGAGCCAGTGCCATATTGACTCAGGGCGATAGGCGCCTTGCCCTCTGGCTCCTTATAAATTTCATAGCAGCGATAATTGCGGTAGTCGGCAATACGGGTAAGTTCGCGCAGGGCTTTTTGCTCGTCCTCGTCCAAAAGCATCGCCATAAGCTTTTCACGCACCTTGTTTTGCTTGTCGTCCAGTTTGATTGCAAAAAGGTTTTCGCCTTGTTCCAGGCTGGGGCTATCAATCACCGCTTTAAAGAACTGCCAGTATTCCTTGTATTCAGGCACCCACTCCCAATCAAAGCGGAAGCGCTCGCGGTCAGCACCAAAGCGGTGATGCTCCAACTCTTTATTCAAATCCTCAAGGATCTTTTTACCGTCGTTAATCGCCTGGTAAATGGAGTGGCAGAGGTTAGTTACAAAAGCGTTGTTAAAGCTCTGCTTAAGCGATTCAATTTCCTGATGACGCTGCGCGAGAATATGGTTTTTGTCGCGATTGTAGAGCGCATCAAATTGACGGCGCATATCACAGACTGCGCGGAAGTTTTTACTGCCCAGATCATCCTGATAATCCACATCAAACATGATGGAATCGGCTGAAGCACAAAATTGGTTGTGCACCAGTATCGCCTGCTGCAATTTGTGTAGAACCGTTTTTAGCTCGGCGTTCAATCCAGCCAACTGGCCTTCAAAATACTGCGCCGAGTGCTGTTTTACTGCTTGATCCGCAGCTTCCAGGCGCTGTTCGGCATCAAAATCCGGCCAGAGGCTGGACAGATTTTGTAAATTGGCCTCGCACTCATCGACTATGGCCAGGGTTTTATCCTGCTCTGCATCGAGTTTGCTGCACAAATTATCGGCGAGCTTTAACTCCGCGCGGCAATCCACCTGGGCATTATTCAGCTGGCCGTAGACCTCGTTTTGCTTTTGCAGGCGAGCCTGCAAATCGGCCAGTTCTTTTTCCAGCAATTGGGTATCACTCAAATCCAATTGCTGCAGCTTGGTGTCCAGCGCGTGAATTTTATGCTGGGCAGCCAGCATACTCTGCAGGCAATCGCCATAGCTCAGCGCTTTAAGTTTATCCGCAGCCTGCAGCAGCGACTGAATCTCATCGGCGTAACTATTGGCTGCCTGCCATTCACTGACCAGGTTATGAAACTCTTCGCGCTTTGCCTCTAGCGCCCGCTCGCGCGCACCCTGGCCAAACACCAGGTCACCACTGCTCATATCACAGCGGAACATCGCATAGTTGCCCGAGCCCATGCCATCCTGGGTTATACCGCGACGGGTATTTTTTAATTCCTGGGCATTAGCCACTCGCTGTACGTTGCCGTAACTGGACTTGATGTAAGCTTCGGCAGTGGCATGACTGAAACTCATCACTTCTAGCACCGAATCATTTAGTGTATCGGCACTGCGCTCTAAATCTTTGCGTGCTTTTTCACCTTGAATGACGCGCGCGCGGTTTTGTCCGCCCAGGCTACGCACTATGGCAATAGCGTCTGCCTCAAAGGCAGTCTCAACAATAATGCCGAAGCGCGCTGCACCTATATAGCCTTCAATGGAGGCCTGCCAATCGCGATCGGTAACTTCAACATAGTCGCAGAGCACTCGTGCATCGGCTTGTGGGCATTGCTCGGCAATCGCATCCAACGCTGAGCGAACAAAGCCGGGGTAGCTTACTTGCTTGGCTTCCAGTGCTTGAATCTCACGGCGCTTGCCATCCATTTGTTTTTGCAAACGCTCGGCATTCTGCTTGCGCTTGTCGCGCTCCTGCGCCAACTGATCGCGCAGGTTTAAACGCAAACCGGATTTGCTCGACTCTTGAGTAAACAGGCCCGCCACAAAGGCATTGTGATTTTTTTGCAGCGCGAGAATTGCATCCAGGTGCTGGTTTAACGGCGCCGATTGATTGGCATCGCGAATCCAGTCGCGGTTGAGCAGCTGGTGAATATCGGGCAGCTGATCGACTTCTAATATTTGCTTGGCCAATTTTTCCAGGCCAGCCTCTTTAAGCGCAGGTACTTCCAGCACAATAGAGGTCAGTTTTAGCGCTTGAGAGAATTGCCCAATTGCAGCCAGGTTGTGCTCAGCCTGCTGATGCTGGCCGCGCAATTGCGGCACGAGATTTTGCAGCTCTTGCTCCTGACGCTGTTTCTCCTGCTCCAGTTGATCTTTATCGCGCAGTGCGGGCACACCCAGGCGTTTGGCAGTCGCCGCGAGAATCAATTGATTTATTTCGCTGCGCTCCAGCTCGCAGGCAGCCAGGGATTGCTGCTGCGCCGCCGATGACTCGCGCAGCAACTGCTGCTTGTGTTTCGCGTCTAAATAGAGCGACTGTGAATCGTTGTATTTGCGTTTGGCCAATGCATAGTTGTGTACCTGCTGCTCTAACCAGCTGGCGATAAAGTTATCCGCCATCTGCCGGCCCATGGCCATACGCTCTATGCCCTGGCGAAGATTGCGCGCATCGCTCTCCATGGTATGAATGCGCTTGAGCATGGTGGACACACTGCGAATCGCCTCACCCAAATCGCGGCATTCCAGAATTTCGTTGGCGACAAACTCATCAATACCCTTGATAGGCTTGTAGGCCATAAAGCGTGAAAATGCGCGCGCGGCGCCCATAGCTTCGCGCTCGGAGATTGCATCTTTTTTGCCGCGTAAAATGCCGTATAAGCGGCAGAGGTAGGATTTTTTCTTATCGTATTTTTCTACCTGGACCTGGCCAAATTGACGACGCAGGCTGGCATAAAGCTTATCCAAAGGCAGCACATATTTGTGGCTCTTCTCTTCCTTGAGTAAATCTTTAAGGCTGAGCGCAACATCGGGTAAAACAAAAAACTGCGTATCGTCCAGGCGCGCTACGCGCTGCTGCCCTGCCCCCTGGCCTGTAGTTTCCAAAAAGGCGCGCATACCAATAAGCGCCGTAAAGGGTTCAGCGCTTTCTCCTTGCGTAGGATGAAAAACAGCCGCCAAATAGCCATCGCAACCCTGCGGTCGCGAATAGGCGCCGTCGTCGCAACCCAACACATAAGACGCAAGGGTGCGCACCAATTTGCCACCGCGACCGCGCTGACTGGACTCGTCCTGCCCAGGGTTAAAATGGAACAGGTTGTCATGGGCGGCGGTCATGATGGTTTGAATCGCATCTGCCGCTGTGGTTTTACCCGAGCCATTGCCACCAGAAAAAAGATTAATGGGGCCAAAGTCGCATTCGGTATTGGGTACATTGCCCCAATTAACGTAAATGAATTTTTTTAAGTACATAATCAGTTGTTATCGGCAAACAAAGAGCGGGCCATATGTGGCGCTGTTTTTTTACTGGGTACTTGCTTGTTACCCGGCGTTGGCGTTTCGCTACTTTCCGTCTCTGGCTCTTCCGTCAATAGCATTTGATTATCAACTAAATGCTGACGAATATTTTCCAGCCACTCGTTGCTCACCAGGTTAATAATCAGCGGGCGAATTTTGATCCAGCTTTCATTGGAGTCCACATCGGCATCGCCAAAGTAGCTGACCAGGCGCAATTGGCGCAGACGCTTAAAGGATTGGCGACGCTCCCCTAGGTTTTCTGGCAGGCTGCGTTTAAGCAGGCTTTTCATTGCCAGGGCTATGGCTTCCAGCGAGAGAGTTGCACAGCCCTGCTCGTCGATACCGCCTTCACGCAGCGCCTTGTCATATTCGGCGCGCAGTACCAGTATGAGCGCCACCTCGTGCTGGTTTAAACGATTGCGCAAGCCGGCGTTAAGCGGCTCATCAGTTTCATCGTCCATACCGGGCATGCGCGCGCCGGGCGGCAGTATGCGCACAAAGCGGAAGTGCGGATCGTGATTAAAGCGCAAACCAATCAGACTCAGGTATTCATTCACCAACTCGTGAATCCGCACAAAGCGATCATAAAGCTCGGCTTCCACCTGACTGTCATCGCGGCATAACACACCGTAATCCAGCAAGCGCTGAATCAACTCGCGCCAGTTATCCAGCGACAAATTGTGTTTATCCAGCTGCTCTTGCAGCACACTGGTTAGACTAAGACTCATGTTGTTCCCGATTTATCAAGCGGATGACAAACTCATCGCGCGCATGGAAGTAGGTATCGCTGGCCACCAAGGGTGCCGCAAGCAGCCAGTCGGCTTGTTGACTGACTTCAAAACGAAATTGACTGGAGAGATTCTCCGCTGCGCCAATTTCAATAGCGTGGGAAAGATTAAGCAGCTGCTGCATATTTTCAGCGCGCAACTCGCGGCTGAAAATTTCACCGCGTTCAGCCAAAGCCTGGTGCACATACTCGCGCACACTGGAGGATTGCAAAATAAAAGCTTTATCCAGCGCCTGCTGAATAAACAGCTCTTTTTGTGCCGCTTGATCCAGTGCCTTATCTTCTTCAAGGGTTGAGTGGATATATTGCAAGCCGCGCGGCGCACGCAATTGAATTTGCGCCGGGTCGATAAAGCCCATATGCAGGCCAGAAACCTGATCGGCAAACTGATTAAATAGCTGATCCTGCTGGTCAGCGGACAAGCCACCCAGCGACTTATAGATATCCATCAGGTCGTCTTGGCCGCGACTGTTGATATAACTCAATTGGCGAATAATGATGTCCGCGCGCTGGGTAAAGGTGTTCAGCGCACGGCGCAGCGCAGGCAACATAATGTCGCAGGCATTCTTTAAGCGTGAATCTATTCCCTGGAGTAGAGTCTCCAACAGGGAAACCCCCTGCACCACTTTTTGCGGCAAGGCTTTACGCAGGCGAATTTCCATAACCGCGCGCCAGTCTTTAGCCGCAGTTTCTTCATCGCCCTGACCATAGCGGCGTTTGCGGCGAATTTTAGTAATTATCTCGCTAATTTGATCACGGTATTTTTCTACGCTATCGGCGGAGAGGCGCACTTCAAGGTCGGGCTTGAACACCTTTTCCATAAAGTCGAAAAACTCATCACTCGCCTGCTGAATCAGCTGGCGCGACTCCACTTCGCGCACCAGCTGACGCTTGCGCGCCTCCAGCTCAGCGATCACATCGGTAAAGTCACTGATAATTCGCTCGGAATATTCATAGGCATCGAGCAAGTCATGAATTTCACCCTGCTCGTAAAAAGCTTGCAAGCTATTGCGCGTGTTGCGCGTATTGCGGTTGCGGGTGCGAAATTCACTGGAGTGATGATCGGCAAAAGGCTGGGTAAACAAACGGCCCATACGACTAAAGCCGTATGAGCTTTGCAGGCTGGTTTCGTCCACTTGCTTTTCCAGCCAGCCATTTTCAATTAATCGATTGATAATAAAGCTGGCCAGATCGCGCTGGGTGCGGAAGCGCCCCTCAGCCGTATCTTC
>CBIMZH010000176.1:0-6170 GCA_966248255.1 uncultured Cellvibrio sp. | reverse complement strand
TTGGCGGTGACTATGGCTTGGTTGCCATCGATGCGGACGCTTTGGTTGCTGCGATGGTAGCTGTAATTGGTGGCCAGGCCCCAGGTGCTGCGCAGCATGTCTATGTATTGGCTTTTGTTGTAGTTGAAGCTGGCGTTGCGGCTGGTGCCGGTAAAGCGGCCGCTGATGACTACCGAATCGCTTAGTGCTGCGGCGATGGTTTTTACATCTTTATTGGCGATAGCTGTATCAATTTTGTTTAGCAGGTTGGTTACTTCTGCTTCGCTAATGGCTTCGGCTTCGGCTTCAGTCTCGATTTGGCTAATGCTTGTGTTGGCGGGCTCGGCAGTGGCGGGCAGGCTGCTCAGGCAGAACAGGGCGAGCAGAAGTGTGAGTGCGGGTGTGAGTGCGCGCATGATGATCCGGTTCCCAAGCTGGTTTTACTGCAGGGCAGGTTGGCCCGCCTTTCCTTTGTCCATTGCAATAGCTTGCGCGCTCAGGCGCATAGGGCTTGAGTGCGACCTGACTATTAAACCCAATAGTGAAACTGAGTGCCAGCCTTGTTTGCACGCCTGGCGTGGGGAGGGCTTTGGCTGTTAATGCAACTTTTGGTTATTTGCCAGCGGCGTTCAATCGTTAAAGATTCGTAAAAATACCTTGGCCTGGGGTGGTGAATCTGGGTAGAATTTAAATTGTCTTATAATAAGAAGATGTTGCCTTCCCCCAAGTGTCAACAGCTAACGCGCAAAGCCAGAGATTTAGCGGCTTCCAGCCCTGTTTAAGGGCGCGATAACAGCCATTGTTGTGTTTTGCTCAGGATGGGGAAGGAGGTTTTTTTAAACCTGCCTGGCTGCAGGTTTGGGTTGGGTATCAGCCGCGGCTGACCGACCATTATTAACAATAATCAGAAAGGTAAATCCTATGAAACGACTCAGCAGCATTTTGTTATTCACTGGCTTCGCTGGCCTGGGCAGCCTTGCCGGCTTGATGAGCTGTTCCAGCCTGCCGCCCGCGGGCCTGCAAAGCCCGGACAAGCAAATCAGCCTGAGCGTTTACCTCACCCCGCAACAGACCCTGGCCTATGCGGTAAGCCGCAAGGGCGAGAGCGTGTTGCTGGAGTCGGATTTGGGCCTGGTGTTGCAGGGCGCCGATTTTGCTCAAGGGCTCAAACTGAGTGCCGGCACCACTATCACCCAGGTGAATGACGACTACCAGATGATGGTGGGCAAAAAGCACAGCATCCACTACAGCGCCAACGAGCAGGTGTTCCATGTTGTGAATGCCCAGCAGCAGCAAATGGATGTGATTTTCCGCGTGTCCAACGATGGGGTTGCCTTTCGCTATCAAGTCGCCGACCCCTCAATTAAAGACAAACAATTTGTCAGTGAAGCCACCAGCTTCCACTTTGCCGAATCCGCCACTGCCTGGCTGCAGCCTATGGCTATGCCCAAAACCGGTTGGAGCAATGTAAACCCTTCCTACGAAGAGCTTTACCTCAACGATATCCCGGTGGGCACGCCTGCGCCTGAAGCTTCCGGCTGGGTTTTCCCGGCGCTGTTTCACAGTGGCGATAACTGGGTGGCACTGAGTGAGACCAATATGGATGGCAGTTGGCACGCCTCGCGCCTGCAGCAGGATTCCAGTGGCGGCGAATACAAAATTGGCTCGCCAATGAAAGAGGAAATCTTTACCGGTGGCGGCCTGCTGGCACACAGTTACCAAACCCTGACTTCGCCCTGGCGCATTCTGGCCCTTGGCCCGCTCAGCCGGGTGATGGAGTCCACCCTGGGGACTGACCTGGCGGCGCCAGCTATAAGTTTTGATCAGCAGTTGGTACAACCCGGCCAAGCCAGTTGGAGCTGGGCGCTGCTGAAGGACGATTCGATAACCTTTGATATTCAAAAACACTTTATTGATTACGCCGCGGATATGCACTGGGATTACACCCTGGTGGATGTCAATTGGGACCAAAACTTCGGCTACGAAAAAGCCAAAGAACTGGTCGACTATGCCGCGCAAAAAGGTGTTGGCATTCTGCTGTGGTACAACTCTTCCGGCGATTGGAATACCACGCCTTACACACCCAAAAGCAAACTGCTCACCCATCAGCAGCGCGAGCTGGAATTTGCTCGCTTGCAAGCCATGGGCGTTAAGGGCGTAAAAATTGATTTCTTCGGCGGCGATGGTCAGTCGATGATTAATTACTATGTGGATATTTTAAAAGACGCGGCCAAATACGGTTTGCTGGTGAATTTCCACGGCGCCACTCTGCCGCGCGGCCTGACCCGCACCTTCCCCAACTTGATGACTGCCGAGGCGATTCGCGGTTTTGAGTTCACCTCCTTTGAGCAGGTAAACGAAGACGCTGTGCCCGCCCATGCGGTAACTGCGCTCTACACCCGCAACCTGTTTGACCCCATGGACTTTACTCCCATGGTGTTTGGCGATATCCCCAATATTGAGCGACGCACACGCAATGGTTTTGAGCTGGCGGAGTCGGTGCTGTTTTTATCCGGTATCCAGCACTTTGCCGAAACTGATGTCGGCATGGCCACTGTGCCCGCTTATGTAAAAAGTTTTTTGCAGGAGCTGCCGCGCCATTGGGACGATGTGAAATTTATTGATGGCTACCCAGGCAAGTACGCCGTGGTTGCGCGCAAGGCGAGTGATAGCTGGTATATCGCGGGTATGAATGCCCAGGCCGAGCCATTGGATTTAAAACTGGACCTGAGTTTTATCAACGGCCTTAAAGGCCAGCTGATTAACGATGGCCAGGGCGAGCGCGAATTTGTGCAGCAGGCACTGGGCGCATCGGCGCAAACCCCGGTGAATATTAAAGCCACCGGTGGTTTTGTCATGGTGTTTAAGGGCAACCTCTGATTCGATTTTTATTAACGGGCATTAGTGGTAACAACAATGATCAAAACAATTAAATATTTGGCGCTGCCTTTACTTGCCGGCCTTTTGGCTGGTTGTAATGACGGCAGCACTGATTCAGCAAAAAAGGCCGAGCAGGCGGCGCAGTCTGCGCCTGCAGCTGCCGTCAGCACCGAAGGCGCGGCAGGTAAAAATACCTTTACCAATCCGATTTACCCCAATGGTGCCGACCCTTGGCTGGAATATTTTGAGGGCAACTATTACCTCACAACCACCACCTGGACGTCGCAGCTGGTCATGCGCAAGTCGCCCACCCTGGCGGGCTTGGCTACGGCAACGCCGATCAATATTTGGTCGGAGTCGGCGCTGGAGCGCTGCTGTAATTTTTGGGCGTTTGAGTTCCATCGCCTCAACACCGAAAAAGGCCCGCGCTGGTATGTGATGTACACCTCGGGTATTGCCGATAACTACGATCACCAGCATTTAAGTGTGATTGAAAGCCAGGGCGATGACCCTATGGGCCCTTACACCTACAAAGGCTCGCCCATGCCCGATACCTGGAATATCGATGGCACCTACTATCAAGCCAAAGATGGTCTGTATTTGTTGTGGAGCGAATGGGTAGGCGACGAGCAGAGTTTGTTTATCGCCAAGATGCTCAACCCCTGGACCATTACCGGCGAGAAAGTGCGCATTGGCCGCCCCGAGTTGGATTGGGAAGTTTCCGGTATGAAGGTGAACGAAGGCCCGGAAGTTTTGCAGCGCGATGGCCGCACCTTTATTGTTTACTCCGCAAGCTTTTGCAACACCCCGGACTACAAACTGGGCGTGCTGGAGCTCACCGGCAGCGACCCGCTTAAAGCGGATTCCTGGCACAAATTTGATAAGCCGTTCTTCAGCCGCGCCAACGGCGTATTTGGCCCTGGCCACAACGGCTTTTTCAAATCGCCCGACGGCAGTGAAGACTGGTTGATTTACCACGGCAATGCCGACGAGCGCGAAGGTTGCTCCGCCACCCGTTCACTGCGCGCGCAAAAATTTGACTGGACTGCCGATGGCCTGCCCAACTTTGGCGAGCCAGTAGCCGCTGGTGTACCAGTTATTTCACCTGCCGGTGAAAACGGCCCGCTGGTTACGCCAGTGCAGGGCACACAAGTGCGTTTGATTAACAAGGCCAATGGCCAGTGTGCGCTGGCAACAGAATCCGGCTTAACCAATGGCGATTGCGCGGCAGAAAATTCGCTGTGGAACCTGGATTACACCAGCGCCGGTCAATACCGTTTGGTGACGCCGCAAGGTAAGTTCCTCGGCCAATGCGACAGCGGCGAGCAACTCGGCCCCTGGTTTAATCGCCAGTGCCAGGAGTGGAAACTCAATGCCAATCAGGATGCCTGGGTGAGCCTGGTTAATGCGCAAACGCAAAATGAATTAGCGCTGCCCAATTTCACTGAGCCGGCGCCAGAGCAAAAAGCCAAAGACGTGGAAGATATTCCCAACCTGATTCCGCCTAAAGCCAGCTGTGTGCAGTGGCAATTGCAACCCGCGGGCAATACTGCCATCAGCAGTGTGCAGAGCGGCAAAATGCTTACTGCGGCTGACGTAAAAGCGGGTGGCAATGTTGAGCAGCGCGAGTGGCAGCAACAGGCTAATCAACTGTGGCAGTTTGTGCCTGTGGACGCCGCCTACTTTGCAATTAAACCATTGGGGGCAATTAAACCAGAAGGCAAGGGCGACCTCTGCGTGACCCTGGCCAATAAATCCATAGTGCCAGGCACCAACGTTGAGCTGGGTGCTTGCGACTCGCCCCATGCGCAATGGGCGGCAGATTTCCTTGCCGATGGCACAGCGCGTCTGCGCAACCGCCGCAGCGGCCTGATGCTCGACCTGGCCAACTGCGGCCTGGCCGATGGCACCAATATGGCTGAGGCGCAATGGCTGGATTCCGCCTGTCAGAAGTTCCAGTTAAAGCCGATTCGTTAAGTTGTTAAGCGCAGTGGCCAGTAGGTTTGGCCTCTGTGAAAAAGTCTCGCGTTAAGTAAGTCCCATTGGGGCGGAGCAGTTTCAAGTATTTTGGAATTGTTTCCGCCCGTTTTTTTATTGCATACACATTAGCGGCCACAAAAAAAATAATTTGCCGCACATTCAAAAAATCAACGAAAGACAAAAAAATCAACGAAAGAGAAAAAAATTCAACGACAGACAATTCGTTTTGCATCGCGCCGTTTGGGCGATGCCGGAGTTGTTAAGGCATGGAATCGCTTTTAACCCTAAATAATAATCAGGATATTCATCATGAAAAATCTGTCGTTTGTTTGGCGCCTGCTCGGCGTTCTCGCGTGCCTAGGCTGCTGGGTAAACTCCAGCCAGGCGCAAACCACCTTTACCAATCCTTTGTATGCCGATGGTGCCGATCCCTGGGTGACCTATTACCAGGGTAACTACTACGCCTTAAGTACCACCTGGAATTCGCAAATCGTCATGCGCAAAGCGCCCAACCTGGCGGGTATTGCCAGCGCTGTACCGACCTATGTTTGGTCAGACACAACCGCTGATCGCTGCTGCAATTTTTGGGCGTTTGAAATGCATCGGTTGTATGGTCCCAGCGGTTATCGCTGGTACATCATGTATACCGCGGGCAATGCCAGTGACCTGGGCGGCCAGCGCAACCGGGTGCTGGAAAGCGAGGGCGATGACCCTATGGGGCCTTATAAATATATGGGTACGCCGCTGGCGGATACCTGGAATATTGACGGCACCTATCTCAGCTACAACGGCAGTCTCTATATGCTCTGGTCGCAGTGGCTGGGTGCTTATCAAACGATTTATATCAGCAAAATGACTAACCCCTGGACACTCACTGGCTCAGCAGTCGCTATTTCCTCGCCAACCTATTCCTGGGAAATGGTCGGTGCCAATGTGAATGAGGCACCGGAAGTTTTGCAGCACAATGGCCGCACCTTTTTAACTTTCTCGGCCAGCTCCTGCACCACTTCCAGCTACAAACTGGGCTTATTGGAATTGACCGGCAGCAATCCGCTATTGGTCTCCGCCTGGACTAAATCTTCCAGTGCCGTTTTCCAGTCGGCCAATGGTGTTTACGGCCCGGGCCACAATGGTTTTTTTACTTCGCCGGATGGCACAGAGAATTGGATTGCCTATCACGGCAATGCCTCTTCGTCCTATGGTTGCAGCTCGACCCGTTCACTGCGCGCGCTAAAATTTACCTGGAACAGCGATGGCTCACCTAATTTTGGTTCGCCGGTAGCCAGGGGTTGCTCCTTGGCTGTGCCCTCGTGCTATAATGGCACCATCAC
>CBIMZH010000175.1:0-6173 GCA_966248255.1 uncultured Cellvibrio sp. | reverse complement strand
TCTATATCAACGCCAGCATCTTTATAGCTCAGAGAGGGAGTGGGGTTTTGGTTTTCGCTCATGGATTGGGCTCGCAGCTTGGTAAAAACGGTAGGAATGAAAAAGGCGGCCATTCTAACAGCTTCTGATCTGCTTGCAGACCCCCGAAAGGCGAGCTTGGTTAAATTCGTCCAAGTGCCGCTAAGAATGCCAATTTGTCCTGCCGAATCAAAGATTAAGCCTGTTACAATGCCGGACTTTACAGTCGGCAATCGCGCAACTGCCTGCATTTAATCTGGCGGCTCGATTGTCATCTAAGGCTAGATTGTTTGGGAGACTCGGTTTGAGAGCTATTGTGCTGCTAATCCAGAGGAGCTGTTGGGGGGTTATGCTTGTGCTCCCACTGCTGGCCAGCCCCCTTTGGGCTGCCCAGGCGCTGAATATATATAGCGCCAAGACACTGGTGAAGAACCAAAGTGAGGCGGAGCGAAATCGCGCCGCCAGGGCGACTCTGGGCGAGGTGGTGGTCAGGGTTTCCGGCCAGTCCAGCGCGCTGTCAAGCCCGGAGGTACAGCAGGCACTGGGCAGCGCGCAAAACTTCCTTTATGGCTTTAGCTATGCCGCCAGCAGTGAGCAAATCCTGGAGGGCGACAAAAGTTTCCCGGCAATGGAAGTGCAGCTTAATTATTCCCCTGAGTCTATTCAGCAACTGCTGCGCCAGGCGCAACTGCCGCTGTGGCCTGCGCAAAGGCCCAAAGTGTTGGTGTGGCTGGTGGTAGAGGATCAAGCCGGGATTCGGGTGGACTCAGATGAGGTGCGTTTGGCGAGCTTGCGCAAGGCCGCAAGCTATCGTGGCCTGCCACTGTCCCTGCCTTCGGTGGATGCGGCTCTCGGGGTTCCCGCGGGCAGATTGTGGCAGTTCGATATCGCGGAAATAGAGCGTTTATCGCAAAGTTATCGCGCCGATGCGGTATTGATTGGGCGTTATCGTCCGCTCGCTCTGGACGGGAGCATTCCTCCGGCCAGCTATGAAATAACGGCTGATGCCAGTTTGGCGCTTGAGCAGGCGTCAATTCCAACACAGTCAAATGATGCCCAAAATGCTTCAAGTGTGGCTGGCGATGGTGCACTTCCGGTAGAAGTTGTAGCACCCCAGGGGCCCTGGATAGTGGATTGGCAGCTGCTGCGCGGCGACGAGCATCAGGCGTGGAATGGTCAAGTGGCGGATATGGGTGTCGAACTGGCCGATCAGTTAAATAAGCTGGCCGATATTTTTGCGCAGGAATATGCAGTGATGCCCAATGCTCAAGGGCCTCAGGTAATGACATTGCATATTGGTGGCATTAGTGATTTCGCCAGTTTTAAACGGGCGCAGGCTTATCTCTCCGGCTTGGCGATGGTAAAGCAAGTGGAGGTGGAAAAAGTTGATGCCTCGGGCTTGCTGGTTAAGCTGGCTATCGAGGGCGATATCAAATTACTGATCAGCACTTTGGCTCTGGGTAAAAAGCTCCAACCAGAAAATGCCCAGACAGTGTTGGACATTCTAAATAAAGGCGCTGCTCCAGTTATCTCAACAGCTGCTGAGGTGCAGGATGAAGCGGCGCTGGCTGCCGAGCTGGACGCGGCAATTGCGCGCGAAAATGGCATAGAAGATGGCCCCAGTGCCAATCAGGACCTGGCAGTAACGGCGGAAAATTCAGAAGCCGCAAGCTTGCCGTTAAACAATGGGCCAGCACCAGGAAGTGAAAATAACCCTTTAGCTTATCTGTGGAAACCTTAAGAGTCGGAAGTGGGCATGGTGAATTCACCTCAGCAGTTGTCCTTGGGCGTCAGTCTGAATGACGATGCCACCTTTGAAAATTTTTATGCACCTAATGCCAGTCATAACGCGCAGGTCGTGGCCAGCTTGCGTCAGCAATTGGACGGAAATGGTGAGCCCATTATTTATCTTTGGGGCGCGCCAGGCTGTGGGCTAACGCATTTGCTCCAGGCGAGTTGTCATTATGGTCAAAACCTGGGCCTGGCAATTCAATATCTGCCGTTGCGCGATCTGGTGGGCTATGCGCCAGGTGAATTATTTGTCGGCCTCGAAGACCTGGATTTGGTGTGTCTGGATTGCCTGGCCAGTATTGCTGGTCGCGCCGATTGGGAGCTGGCAATTTTCAACCTGTTCAATTTGTTGCGCGATAATGGCAAAAAGCTTCTGGTGGCGGCCGAGCAGGGCCCGCGGGAACTGGATTTAGGTCTCGCAGATTTGCGCTCCCGTTTGCAGTGGGGGCTTACATATCAGGTGCAAAGCCTGAGCGATGAAGAGAAGCAGGCCGCCTTGCAAATGCGCGCCAAAGCGCGCGGGTTGGAGCTAGGTGAAGAGGTGGCTCAATTTATCGTGCAGCGTTTGCCTCGGGATACCAATCAGTTGTTTCTGCAGCTGTCGCGTCTGGATCATGCCTCCCTGGCTGAGCAGCGCAAGCTGACTATTCCATTTGTAAAGCGTGTACTCAATTTATAAGGCTGCTGGATATTTCTTTCGCGGCCTTTAACTCCATTAAAAATAAGCAAAAAACCTAAGGGAACCCGATGATCGAAGAATTTGTGAGTTGGCTAAACGGGCTGGTATGGGGTGTACCTATGCTGGTGCTGATTTTGGGTACTGGCGTTTATTTAATGGGCTTGCTCAAGTTTATCCCTCTGCGAAAGACCTTCGCCGGTTTTGCGCTTATGTGGCGTGGGCGGGTGAAGGGTGATCAGGCGACGGGTGAAGTCAGCCCCTTTCAAGCTTTAATGACTTGTCTTTCAGCAACAGTAGGCACCGGCAATATTGCTGGTGTGGCCACCGCTATTTTTTTGGGCGGGCCAGGCGCGCTTTTCTGGATGTGGTGTACGGCCCTGGTGGGCATGGCAACCAAATTTTCCGAAGTTGTCGTTGCGGTGCATTTTCGCCAAAAGGATGAGCAGGGCGAATATATTGGCGGGCCAATGTACGCTATCAAAAATGGTCTGGGGAAATCCTGGGCTTGGTTAGGGACACTATTTGCCATCTTTGGCGGCCTGGCGGGTTTTGGTATTGGCAATATGGTGCAGGCCAATAGCATGGCTGATGTGCTCCAGGCCAGTTTCGGTGTGCCCAATTGGTTGAGTGGTCTGGTTGCCTGTGTGCTGGTTGGGGCGGTGATTCTTGGTGGGGTAAAGCGTATTGGCCTGGTGTCTGCTTCGCTGGTGCCCTTTATGTGCCTAGCTTATGTGCTTGCAGCCGCTGTCGTATTGTTTATTTTTGCCGAGCGAATTCCTCACGCCTTCTCGCTGATCTTTACCCATGCTTTTTCCCCTATTGCTGCTACTGGCGGGTTTGCTGGCGCTGCAGTGGCGGCGGCGATTCACTATGGTGTCGCGCGCGGCGTCTTCTCCAATGAGGCGGGCATGGGAACTGCGGGCATAGCTCAGGCGGCAGGAACTACCGATAATCCGGTCAGGTCAGGTTTGATCGGCATGATAGGTACGTTTATCGACACTATAATCGTCTGCAGTATGACGGGCCTGGCGATCATTTGTTCCGGTGTTTGGGATTCCGGGGCGACGGGTGCAAGTCTATCCGCGGCGGCTTTTGCTGCGGCCATGCCAAATACCGGGGCGGCGATAGTCGCTATTGCGCTCTGTATTTTTACCTTTACCACCATGCTCGGCTGGAGTTATTACAGCGAAAAGTGCTGGATTTATTTGTTGGGGCGTAAAACGGTTTTGCCATTTCGTATCCTGTGGGTCGCTGCGGTTTTGGCGGGTGCTCTCTTTAAGCTGGATTTCGTCTGGCTTTTGGCGGATACCCTGAATGCGCTTATGGCTATTCCCAATTTAATCGCGCTGCTTTTGCTTAGCCCGGTGGTTTTGCGTCTAACGCGTGAGTACTTTGCCAGCAAAAATTAATGCGTTTCGCTTGCGGCAAATGCTAATGGCCCGCGCTTACATGCAATTGGCGGGGCGGGGTAGGCCTGCAATTTTGCTGGCTATTTTGGCGGGGCTGGGGGGGAATAGTTGCAGTAGGTAAAGGCTGCGCCCCTTGTCTTCGCCCAGCTTTTGCGCGGTGCGTTTTACCAGGGCGCGCATGGCTGGTGAGAGTTCAAACTCGCAATAAAATTCACGCAAAAGCTCGATAATCTCCCAGTGCGCCGGGGACAGTTGAATTTGCTCTTCCTGGGCTAAGGCTTCGGCTACTTCCGGTGTCCAATCGCTCAGATTGGCAAGAAATCCATCTTTATCCGTGGCTATCTCTCGGCCTTTAACCAGCAGCGGCATATCAATACCAGCTTTGTACAGAGCGGTGAGTCAAGCTGAGCTGGACAAACTCGTTGTAACTGGTCAATTCAATATGGTCGAGCATTTTTTCGCTCAGGCCGCGCGCTTTAACATCTGGCTCAAGCGCATATACCTTAATTCCCCGGGCGATAAGTGCGCTGAGATCTTCGGCGCAGGGAGCGCTGCGCATAGCGCCAAATACGCCATCTTCAAGCAGCAAAATTGCGTCCAGCTTGCTGCACACTTTGATGCAGGAGCTGAGTGTGTTGTGCGAGAAGGGCGATTTGTTGACTGTGTGTAGTGTGCTCATATCAGAAGCTCAATATCTGATCCTGCTCACTCATCAGCTGGCCAATTTCGGAGCTGCTGAGTAGTTGAAGGTCATCAAGGACTAGTTCGTCTGTCGTTATTTTTCGCATTTCCAAGGATTCAGAGTGTACAAAAATTTTTTCCACTCCGTATAGAGGAAGAGCTTGAAGATTTGCTGAAATTCGCTTTTGCGATATATCGCCGCTGTCTTGCCCCTTAAGAAGCTGGAAGACGCCATCATCCATAAAGAGCAGTGATAAATCTTGCTCGTAAATGGCTGCCGCCAAAGCTGCATCCAGTGCTTCGCGCGCGACACCTGTGCCATAAGGGGCCTGCCTGCTGACTACCAGTATTTTTTTGCAAAAGCTCATCCTAACCTCCAAAGCAGATCAAGCGATCTGCGCTCACTGCGGCTTCAACCAGTTGCCCCAGGCCGCTAAGGCTATAGGTGCTGTCGAGGTTGCTTGCTGGCTTCTCGTAGCGGCTTGCCTCTTCCTGATTAATGATGCCGCGACGCAGGGCGGCGGCTATACAAACTACCATGTCTATTTGATGCTGCTGCGCCAGTTCCTGCCAGGCTTTGCTCAAATCAAATTCGTCTTGCGGTGGTGATGCCAGATTGCTGGCATTGTGTACGCCATCTTGATAAAAAAATACGCGGATAATGCTGTGCCCTTGTTCCAATAGCTCCAGCGCAAAGCGATAGGCAGTCACACTGGCTTGGCTGGAATAGGGTGCTGCAAAAACAGCTAAGGCAAATTGGGACATGATGCTGAGATAACTCGAAGAAAAAGATGGCTCAAGGAAAAATAAAAAAGGCTCCACCAGGGAGCCTTTATTCTAACCCCAAGCGGGATATTAATCGTCGTTAGTAACACCCAGCAGGTGCAATATGCTGGTAAACAGGTTGACGATAGACATATAAAGGGTGGTGGTGGCCAGCAGATAGTTAGTCTCACCGCCGTGAATAATTTCGCTGGTTTGATAAAGAATCATCGCAGACATCAGCAATACCACGCCGGCAGACAATGCCAGAGAGACGCCGGAAAATTGATAACCCATCAAGCCGGCGATAACTAAAAAGGCCACGACAACCAGCATCAGAATTACCCCAACTGCTAAAAAGCCGCGCAAAAAGCTGAAGTTTTTACGGGTGGTAAGGGTGTAAGCAGACAGGGTCAAAAATACCAGTGCTGTACCCGCCAGGGCTTGCATAATCAGGGTGCCGCCGTTGGCCATATGCAAATAATGGTTAAGGGTGGGGCCAAGGCCGGCGCCTATCAGGCCGGTAAACGCAAAAACTACACCTATGCCAGCGCCTGAGTTTGCAGTTTTGGGCAATACAAACCAAACCAGGCCTATGGCCGCCAGGCTGAAAATCAGGCCGAGGCCATAGCCAACACCGGCAGCAATAGACAGTGTTGCGGTGATGGCGCTAAAGCCCAGGGTAATGCCGAGAAGCATATAGGTGTTGCGCAATACCTTATTGGTTTCGACAGTGCTTAAGTGTGCACCTGATTGGATATTCGCGGGTTGGTACATAGAGACGTCTCCTTGGTAAGTGTAAAAAACTCGTAAACGTTTTGCATGGATCATAC
>CBIMZH010000174.1:0-6177 GCA_966248255.1 uncultured Cellvibrio sp. | reverse complement strand
CCAGGCTTTGGTCCAAAGCTTCGGCCACGTCGGGGTTGCCCGGTTCGGCAGCGCTGGCAAATCGCAGGTTCGACACGGTGTATTCGTGGGTGGGGCACAGCCAGGTATCGGCCGGCAAATCAGCCAGGCGATCCAGCGAGTGCAGGCTACTCAGCAGGGCCAAATAGTCCACCACCAGCTGGCGAAGGTTTTGATTGCGCACCCGGGTTTGCGCATCCTCAAAATAGGCCGAGGCGCGCAGTGCATCCAGGCGCAGTATGTCGCCGGTGAGCTGTGCGTGGCGCGCCGCCGATTGGCGTTCGTCCAGGTTGCCGCCCAGGGTTTCCAGCAACAGTTGAACCAGGGTTTGGTAGCTGGTGCGGATCTGTACCACCATTCCCGGCGCCAGTCGCTGTGGCAGCACTACATCAGCAATCACGCCGGCGCAGACTATGCCAATAAGCACCTCAGTAAGCCGCGACAGGGCAATGGCATAGGTGGCATCCACCTGTTGCACCGCGGGGAAGCCGATCATGCAGCTGGTGTAGCCGGCAAGGATAAAACCATAGGCTTTAAAGCCGCGAAAGCGCGCGGCACCTGCAGCGCAAAGCCCGACCCAGAGCGCGATAACCGCGATAAACAGCTCCCGCGATTGGGCAAAAACATTGAGAAAAATCAGCGTGGCGCCACAGCCAATCAGGGTACCCAGAGCGCGGTAGGCGCTTTTGGCCAGTACCAGGCCACTTTGCGGCTGGGCGACAATCATCACGGTGGTCATGGCGGTGGCGGGTTTATCCAGGCCCAGGCGCATGGACACCCACAGGGCTAAAAAAGCCGCTATCAGGCTGCGCAGGATAAACAGCCCTGTGGCCAGCTGCTGGGTGGAGGGCGTCAGCAGTTGGCGCCAAAACTTTAGGGGTTCAGACACAGATGTGCTCATCATCTTGGCTGACTCAAAGGGCTTCACCCAGGCCAGCGCTTAGCAGCCTGCCGAGAAATTTCTGCATCTGCTGCAGCTCTTCCTGGCTAAAGTCGCCGTACAGCTGGTTTATCAGTACCCAGATTTGTGGCTGCACTTCCTCAACCAGAATTTCGCCGCTGTGGCTCAGGCGCAGCAGAATACAGCGGCGGTCATCGGCGCTAGGCTCGCGTTCAATCAACCCGCGGCGCGAGAGCTCATCGCAGATACGGGTGAGGTTGGTGGATTTTTCCCCGGTGGCCATGGCCAGTTCAGAGGCGTTAAGCCCCTGGCTGCCGCGCCCGTAAAGCACCATCAAGGTGGAGTAGGTGACATAGTTGAGTTCAAAGTTTTTGAGCAGGCTGTTGCACAGCTGCTGTACCTGTTTATGGGCGTGAGTCATCAAGCGTGCGGTAAGTACCTGGTCGAAGGGCAGTTGTGGCAGGCGTTGCTGGGCGCCGCCGAGGGCTTCTTCTATGGCTATCTGGCGCGGGTGTTTGGCTTGGTTCATGGGGTTACCTGCGAATTATTATTGGCGTTTTTGTCTGGCTCGGGGGCAAAGCCACCACCCAGGGCGGCGATCAACAGCGCCTGGGCGCTCAGCCGGGCGGCTTGCAGGCGCACGCGCTGCTGCTGCTGGGCGATAAGCGCGGTTTCGGTATTAAGTACATCCACATAGTTAGTCAGCCCGGCGCTATAGCCTTTAAGTGCCAGCTGGTGCGCGCGCGCCGCCAGCGTCTGCGCCTGGGCAATGTGCGCCTGGGCGGATTCCAGCGCGCGAATGCTGTCCAGCTGATCGGCAATCTGCTGCAGGGCGCGCACCAGGGTGGCGTTATATTCCGCTATCTGCTGGTTGTAGCTGGCTGACCTGGCATTCAGCTGCGATTGGCGCGCACCGCCATCAAACAGTGGCAGGCTCATGGCCGGGCCAACATTGGCCACCAGCGCATCCTCGGTTAAAAAACGGTAGAAGCCCAGGGATTCAAAGCCAACACCAGCCACCAGATCCAGGTTGGGATAAAACCTCGCTCTGGCTTCGCGCACCCCCTGGCGTGCGGCCTCCAGCTGATAGCGCTGGGCGCGAATATCCGGCCTGCGCCCCAGTAGCTCGGCGGGCAGGCGGCTGGGCAGCAAGGGCTTGTCCGACAGGCTTAGAGTGGGGCGCTGCAGTTGTTCGCCAGCGCCCGGGCCCTGGCCGCAGAGCGCTGCCAACTGATGTTGCAATAAAAGAATGCGCAAATTGATGCTATCCAACTCGGCTTGGCCGACGGGTACTGAGGTTTGCGCCTGGGCCAATTCCAGTTGCGTGCCTATGCCAGCCTTGAGTCGCTGTTGGCTGATATCCACTAGCTGCTCTTTATTGTGTAAATCCTGTTCCAAGAGTTCGCGCTGGTCATATTCCTGCGCCAATTGGCTATAGGTTTGCACGATACTGGCAATCAGGCTCAGTCGCGCCGCCTGAAACCCGGCCTGGGTGGCGCGCCATTGCGCATGGGCAGATTTGTCGGCCGCCGCCTCGGCGCCCCAAAGGTCCAGTACATAGCGAAAGTTAAGGCCCAGGCTGTTGTTCCACCAAAACTCGCGGGCATAGGGCGGCGGAATAAAGCTCTGACCGGTAAAGCGGGTAGGTTGGGCGCTGGCGCTTAGCCCCAAGTGTGGCTGGCTCACTGATTCAACTAATCCTGCAGCCGCTGCTGCACCGGCGACACGACTAGCGGCATCCGCCAGGCTGGGGTTGCCCGCCAGGGCCTGGTCGATAAGCCGGTTAAGTTGCGCATCGCCAAATGTCTGCCACCACTGGCTATCTGGCCAATCGCCTAGTGCCTGGCTATTTAGGCTCTGACCGGGTGCCAAATCCGTCGCCTGGATGTGCGCGTTAAGTTGTGGTTGTTTGGCGGGCAGGGCGCAGCCACCCAGGAGTAGACTGAGCAGCAGGCTGAGCCTGGCCGCTATAAAAGGCAGCCTATGATCTCGGCTGAAACAGAAGCTGAAACTAAGCGATTTGCAGTGCATGGGCTAATTATTGGTCATAAGTGAATATTTCATAAATGAATTATATTGCTGCTGATGCCTGCCCGTAAATTGCTGTGCTGGATTCTCGACCTTTTATTAACGGGAAAATTACGTGGGTTTGGCTGGCGAGGCTGGTTGGTGCGATTAATTGAAGCCCTGGCCGAAATGTGGATTATAGGAGCCAAACCCCAGGAGAATGCTGGCCACAGCTAGAGTTCTATGGCGCAAAAAATTCAGTGCTTAATAAAAAATTATCCAAAAAGCGCCGAAGTAAATTGTCAGCTGACGGGTTTTTGGGTATCTTAGATGTGCATTTATAATATTTATATGGTCAATTGCTCATGTCTCAGGAATTCTCCGTTAACGATCATCCCCATAGACGCTTTAACCCGCTAACGGGTGAATGGCTGCTGGTCTCTCCCCATCGCACCAAACGCCCCTGGCAGGGTCAGCAGGAAGCCAACCAATGGCCGCAGAGCCAAAGCCATGATCCAGAGTGCTATCTCTGTGCCGGCAATGCCCGTGTGGGCGGCGAGCGCAACCCCGATTACCAGACCACGTTCGTATTTACCAATGACTTTGCTGCGCTTATGCCGCAGGTGCCAGCGGCGCCTGAGACTGGCGATCCGCTGTTCCAGATTCAGGCCGAAGCCGGCACCAGCCGTGTTATCTGCTTCTCGCCAGATCACGCTAAAACCCTGCCACTGTTAAGCGATGAAGAGATCATTGCAGTGGTAAAAACCTGGATGCGCGAAGCCGCAGACCTGGGCCAAAGCTATCCCTCGGTACAGATTTTTGAGAACAAGGGGGCAGTCATGGGCTGCTCCAACCCCCATCCCCACGGCCAAATCTGGGCACAGCAGCATCTGCCTACCCTGGTGGCCAAAGAAGATGACAACCAGCGTCAGT
This sequence comes from uncultured Cellvibrio sp., assembly GCA_966248255.1. GTDB lineage: Bacteria > Pseudomonadota > Gammaproteobacteria > Pseudomonadales > Cellvibrionaceae > Cellvibrio. The sequence goes on along the minus strand of CBIMZH010000174.1, from coordinate 2,318 downwards.
ACCACCAACAGCAGGGCAGCTCGCTGCTGCTCGACTATGCGCACAAAGAGCTGGCTGCCGGTGAGCGCCTAGTGTGCGACAACGAACACTGGATGGTGGTAGTGCCTTTCTGGGCGGCCTGGCCGTTTGAAACCCTGCTGCTGCCCAAGCAGGCGCGCGCGCGTATTACCGAGCTGACTGAGGCTGAGCAACTGAGCCTGGGTAACATCCTGCGCGATATCACCGCTCGCTACGACAACCTGTTTGAGTGCTCTTTTCCTTATTCCATGGGCTGGCATGGCGCCCCGTTTAATGCCGATGACGCCAGCCACTGGCAGCTGCACGCACACTTTTATCCGCCTTTGCTGCGCAGCGCTAGCGTGCGCAAGTTTATGGTGGGCTACGAAATGCTGGGCGAACCCCAGCGCGACCTATCACCCGAGCAGGCGGCGGCGCGTCTGCGTGAGCAATCCACAGTGCATTTTCGTTTGAGGTAAGCCAGTGACACAAATAACAGAACAACAGCTTGGAGATTGGTTTGCCTCGGCATTCGGTCAACCCGCAACGCAGATGGTTAAGGCACCGGGCAGGGTAAACCTGATCGGCGAGCACACCGACTATAACGATGGCTTTGTGCTGCCAGCGGCAATCAACTATTACACCCATATCGCCCTGGCCCCCAGTGGCGATCAAACCCTGGAGTTGGTTGCCCACAACTTTGATCAGGAGCGCGTCACCATCGCCCTGGATCAACCTATGGTGCACGATGCCTCTGTCTCCTGGCCCAACTATGTGCGCGGTGTAATTCAGGAGATGCAGGCCAAGGGCTTTAAGCTCAAGGGCGGCAAACTCTATATCGCTGGCAATGTGCCCGCTGGCGCTGGCCTTAGCAGCTCTGCCTCGCTGGAAATGGCGCTGGTGCGCGCGTTTACAGCGCTGAGCGGCGAAAGCGTCGACCCAATCCAGGCGGCGCTGATGGGCCAGGCGGCGGAAAACAATTTCGTCGGCTGCAACTGCGGCATTATGGATCAGCTGATCTCCGCCCGCGGCGAGGCCAGCAGCGCCCTGTTAATCGACTGCCGCGACCTGAGTACTCGCGCTGTGTCTGTACCTGCCGATTGGGAAATTCTGATTGTGCACAGCGGCGTCAAACGCGGCCTGGTGGACAGTGAATACAATCAGCGCCGTCAACAGTGTGAAGCTGCCGCCGCTTTCTTTGGTAAAACCAGCTTGCGCGATGTCAGCCTGGCGGAGCTGTTGGATGCCGAAGGCAAGCTCGATGACCTGAGCTTCCGTCGCGCGCGCCATGTTCTGACCGAAAACCAGCGCACCCTGATTGCCGCCGATGCCTTGGCGCGCGGCGATATGCAGGTGCTGGCGCGGGCTATGGCCGAGTCCCACGCCTCTATGCGCGATGACTTCCAGATCACCACGCCAGCGATAGATACTCTGGTAGAGATACTCGCCAAGGCCTCTGCTGGCCTGGGTGGGGCGCGTATGACCGGTGGCGGTTTTGGCGGCTGTGTGGTGTCAATTGCCCCGGCGAGCCAGATTCCGGCAATGATGGCAGCAGTAGAGGCTGAATATCAGGCGCGCACTGGTTGTGTGCCCAGCTTGATTCCAGCCAAAGCCAGCGCTGGCGCCTTCGCCTAGGTTTTAAATTGCTCTAGATACTGGCCCTAAGCCAATAAAAAAGCCCCGCAGCTTGAATCGCTGCTGGGGCTTTTTTATTGGCTTGATTGGGAGCAGAGCTGAAGCGACTTAATGGGGTTTGGATGGCGGGAGCTGGTCAAAAAAAGCCAGATAATCTTCCACCAGGCTGCGGTTTGGGGCGCGCCTATCGGTGGATTTACGTCTTTTGCGATGATAGATATCGACGGGCATATTGCGGCAGGGGTCAAGCTCTTGGCGCCTGTCGTCGCCACTGCGGCGATCTACAAAGACTTGGAGATTTTTCATGGTGGCTTGAGGTTGAACTGGAAATTCTCTGAAGCTTATGGGTTATTGATGTTTTGGAGTTCCCAAAGTGTAGAGCTTTGCCGTTAAAATAGCGCTGTTTTTTTACCCTTTCCCCAAGATTAGTGGCGCCTAAAATTTTGTATTTGGGCCAGAGGTTAGATCCCCATGAAGCCTGTAGAAGCTTCCATCAATGCCAAGTTAATTGCCAGTTTTGCCCCTCAGCACCTGCAAGTCGTCAACGAGAGCCATATGCACTCAGTACCACCTGGCTCGGAGAGCCATTTTCAGGTGGTGATTGCGGCTGAAGGCTTTGTCGGCAAGCGCCAGGTACAGCGTCACCAGGCGATCTATGCCTGCCTGGCGGAGGAGCTGCGCAATGG
>CBIMZH010000173.1:0-6187 GCA_966248255.1 uncultured Cellvibrio sp. | reverse complement strand
GCGGCTTTTTTATTGCAATTACTAACTGGACTTAGCGCGCGCGATAGGTAATGCGGCCTTTGGTCAAGTCATAGGGAGTCATCTCAACCTTGACCTTGTCGCCCGTCAGAATGCGGATGTAGTTTTTACGCATTTTGCCGGAAATATGAGCAGTTACTATGTGACCGTTTTCCAGCTTTACACGGAAAGTGGTGTTGGGAAGGGTGTCAACCACTTCGCCTTCAAATTCAATACAATCGTCTTTCGCCATGCGGCAGTTTCCTCGGGTTTACGAATGCGCTTTAGCGCCAATCTAAGTGCTATTTGGACCAAAGCCCCATAGGAGCGAACCCTAGGGCTGAAAAAATAGGTGCGAATTGTGCCTTAATTAACCAGGCTAGCCAAGGGGAATCTTATATTTGGGGGGAGTTTGGGGTGGAGTATGGCTATAGGCGGGGGAAAAGCGTTCGAATATGCTATTAATTCAGCCGCATCCAGCGGCGGTTTACCAGTAAATCCAAGGGTCGATACTGGATTTTGTAGTTCATCTTTTCACATTCCTTAATCCAATAGCCAAGATAAAGGAACTCCAGTCCCAGGCTTCTGGCCTTGTCGATTTGCGCCAAAATGGCAAACTTGCCCGGACTGCGGTGCTCTTCAGCTGGATCATAAAAGGTATACACGGCCGAAAGCCCATCACCCAGTTGATCGCAGACCGATACGCCTATAAGTCGACCCTCGACGCGGAACTCTATGTATTGGGTCAGATTCCACTCACTGGTCAGGAAGGCGTTGTATTGCTCCTCAGACGGAGGATACATGTCGCCGTCAGGATGGCGCTGTTCGATATATTTAGAGTAAAGAAGGTAGTGCTCTCTGCTGCGAATATCCGAGACCAGTTGCAGGCTGACATCCTGATTTAGTTTCCAGCAGCGTTTTTGATTGCGGTTGGGTTTAAATAAATTGACTGGGATACGGCAGGAAATACAGGCCTGACAACGCAGGCATTGGGGCCTGTACAGATGGGCGCCGCTGCGGCGGAATCCAAGTTGAGATAGTTGGGTATATAACTGGATATCGACCTTGGCTTCGGGGTCGACAAATAGCGTAGTTGCTTCCTGATTGTCCAGATAGCTGCAAGGATGGGGTTGGGTGGCAAACAGTTTCAGTGTGGATAAATCCGACATGACAACCTCAACACTGCAAAACAATACTTGGCGTCTGATATTAATCCCAGGGAGCCAATATTAAATTGGACCAATTGCGCGGATAAACCCAGGGAGCATCAGTAAAGTTTAACAGTATTTGCTTGAACTCATCACGGGGAATTTCGACTGCCCCCAGGCTGAATAAATGGTTATTGGCAACTTGGCAGTCAATCAGCTCAAAATCCCATTCGCGCAGCGTGCGCACCAGATAAGCAAACCCCACTTTGGATGCATTGTCGGCTCGGCTGAACATGGATTCGCCAAAAAATACCCGGCCCAGGGCAAGCCCATAAAGCCCGCCCACCAAGGTCTGATCCTGCCACACCTCTACTGAGTGGCAAAAACCCTGATTGTGTAGTTCAGTGTAGCTGGAAATGATTTTTTCGCTGATCCAGGTGCCGTCTGAGTAATCTCTGGGGCTGGCGCAACCTTCAATAACTTGCTTGAAAGCCAGGTCAAAAGTCACTCTATAAGTGCCTCTGCGCAGGGTTTTGCGCAAACTTTTTGACACTTGATGGGTCTTTGGAAATATAACGGTACGCGGGCTTGGGCTCCACCACAAAATCGGATCGCCCGGATTAAACCAGGGAAAGATTCCCCGGTAGTAAGCGGAAAGGATTCTTTCTGCGCTCAGGTCTCCTCCTGCCGCCAAGAGCCCATTGGGTTCATCCAGGGCGTATTCGATTGGAGGGAACTCCAAATGCTTGGTGGAAAGCCAGGGAATCATAGGTTTAAAAAAGCTGAAATTAATAGAGGGATATTAACAGATAGATTTTAAAAAAATGTAATCCTGGAGAATTAGCTATAAAAGTATTTTGGTGGAAAGTTTGGCTCGTTTTTTGATGTAATTATTTTGGCAGATAGACGTCAATTATTTATGCCGTTGTGGAATACAAACGACGAATAGGGGCTATGCTTAATTCAAGCTTCCAGATTTCGGGTAAGGCGGCCAGTTGTGTGTTTGACGGGCTGTTAAAAATCGCTAAGTAGAGGTTATGTATGAGTATTTTTAATCATTACCGCGAGCGTTATGAGGCGACCCAACAAGAGGAGCTCACGATAAAGGAATACCTGGAGCTCTGTAAAAAAGACCCGAGCGTCTATGCGACTGCGGCTGAGCGTATGCTTATGGCTATAGGCGAACCGGAGATGGTCGACACCTCTATGGACCCCCGCTTGAGCCGGATCTTCTCCAATAAAATTATTAAGCGCTATAAAGCCTTTGGTGAATTTTATGGCATGGAAGAATCCATTCAGCAGATAGTTTCCTATTTCAAACATGCGGCCCAGGGGCTAGAGGAGAAAAAGCAAATTCTCTACCTGCTGGGGCCTGTCGGTGGTGGTAAATCCTCACTGGCCGAAATGTTAAAAAGTCTGATGGAAAAAATGCCGATTTACTGCATTAAAGGCTCGCCAGTGTTTGAATCACCTCTGGGCTTATTTAACGCCGATGAGGATGGTCAAATTTTGGAGGAAGATTATGGCATTCCACGTCGCTACCTAAAAACCATCATGTCCCCCTGGGCGGCAAAACGCCTGCAGGAGTTTCACGGCGATATTACCGAGTTCAGGGTGGTAAAAGCCTATCCCTCCATACTTAATCAAATTGCCATTACCAAAACTGAACCGGGTGATGAAAATAACCAGGATATTTCCTCGCTGGTGGGTAAGGTGGATATCCGCAAACTGGAAGAGTACCCGCAAAACGACCCGGACGCCTACAGCTTTAGCGGTGGCCTCTGCCGCGCCAATCAGGGCTTAATGGAATTTGTGGAAATGTTTAAGGCACCCATTAAGGTGCTGCACCCTCTGCTTACAGCAACACAGGAAGGTAACTACAACTCCACCGAGGGGCTTGGCGCTATTCCTTTTGACGGTATTATTCTGGCTCACTCGAATGAGTCCGAGTGGCAAAACTTTCGCAACAATAAAAACAACGAGGCGTTTATCGATCGCGTGTACATAGTAAAAGTACCTTATTGCTTGCGCGTTACCGAGGAGATGCAGATTTACCAAAAACTCCTGCAAAACAGCTCCTTGTCCAGGGCTTCCTGTGCACCGGATACTTTGCGCATGCTGGCTCAATTCTCGGTGTTGTCGCGATTGAAAGAGCCGGAGCACTCCAATATTTTTTCCAAAATGCGCGTCTATGATGGCGAGAATCTGAAAGATACAGACCCCCGTGCCAAGTCGCTGCAGGAGTATAAGGATCTGGCTGGTGTTGATGAGGGCATGAATGGCTTATCCACTCGCTTTGCTTTCAAAATTTTATCCAAAGTATTTAACTTTGACCCAACCGAGATAGCAGCCAACCCGGTACATCTGATGTACGTGCTGGAGCAGCAAATTGAGCAGGAACAATTCCCCAAAGAGGTGCAAGATAAATACCTGGGTGCGCTAAAAGAATTCATCGCCCCTCGCTATGTCGATTTTATCGGCAAGGAAATCCAAACCGCTTATCTGGAATCCTACGCCGAATACGGACAGAATATTTTTGATCGCTATGTGACCTACGCTGACTTCTGGATTCAGGATCAGGAGTATCGCGATCATGAAACCGGGGAGATTCTGGACAGAGCTGCCTTAAATGAGGAACTGGAGAAAATTGAAAAACCTGCAGGCATAAGTAATCCTAAAGATTTTCGCAATGAGATAGTCAACTTTGTACTGCGTGCCAAAGCCAATAACGCCGGCAAAAATCCCGACTGGCGCAGCTACGAAAAATTGCGCACGGTTATTGAAAAGAAAATGTTCTCCAATACCGAGGATTTGCTCCCGGTTATTTCGTTCAACGCCAAGGCTTCGGCTCAGGACAAGAAAAAACATCAGGATTTTGTTCAGCGCATGGTGGAGCGCGGCTATACCGAAAAACAAGTCCGGCTCTTATCCGAGTGGTATTTGCGCGTGCGCAAATCACAATAGGTCGCGCGCAGCCCCGGCTCAAGGTTGGGGCTGCTGGCCCAGCGTCAGCTTAGTTGCACATAAAGTGCTAAGGCAGGGGTATGAGCTTTATTATCGATAGACGTCTGAATGCGAAAAACAAAAGCGCGGTGAATCGCCAGCGCTTTTTACGCCGCTATCGCGAGCAAATTCGCGATGCTGTATCTGACGCAGTCAACAACCGCTCTATTCGCGATGTGGATAAGGGTGGTCAGATAAGTATTCCCACCAAAGATATCAACGAGCCTGTCATTCATCACGGTGAAGGCGGCTATAACAATCGTGTACTGCCCGGCAACAAGCATTTTTCCGAAGGTGACAGAATTGCGCGCCCCCAGGGTGGCAGTGGTTCTGGCAGCGGCGGAGGAAAAGCCAGTGATTCCGGTGAAGGCCAGGACGATTTTGCCTTTACTCTGTCCCAGGAAGAGTTTCTGGATTTCATGTTCGATGGCCTGGAGCTGCCTAACCTGATCAAACGTCAGTTGTCTGGTTTGGAGGAATTTAAAACCGTTAGGGCAGGGGTTGCCAATGAGGGCCAGCCTGGGCGAATTAATATTGTACGCTCACTGCGCTCTGCCAATATGCGCCGTATTGCCCTGACTGCAAGCAAGCGAAAGCGGCTGGCAGAGGTGGAGGCACAGTTGGCCGCTCAGGAATGCAAATCTGACTCAGAGCAGGATAAAAAACTGATTTTGCGCTTGCAGGAGGAGGCCAAGCAGCTGCGTACCGCCATAGCGAAAATTCCCTGGTTGGACACCTTTGACCTTAAGTACAACCTGCTCATCAAGCATCCCATGCCTCGCTCTAAAGCGGTTATGTTTTGTCTGATGGATGTGTCCGGCTCTATGGATCAGGCGACCAAGGATATCGCCAAGCGATTTTTTATTTTGCTCTATCTGTTTTTGCAGCGAAATTATGAAAAAACGGAAATAGTGTTTATTCGCCATCACACCAGCGCTAAAGAAGTTGACGAGGATGAGTTTTTTCACTCCCGCGAAACTGGCGGCACAGTGGTATCCAGCGCGCTTAAATTAATGCAAAAAATTATTGAAGAACGCTACTCGCCACAGGAGTGGAATATCTATGGCGCCCAGGCGTCGGATGGTGACAACTGGGGCGATGACTCGGAAAATTGCCGCGATATTATGGTTGAGCAGCTTCTGCCTGTGTGCCAATACTTTTCCTATATTGAAATTACCCCCAACGAGCACCAGTCTCTCTGGCGTACCTACGAAGAGGTAAAGGCAATGTTCCCTGAGTGCTTTGCACTGCAACATATTGTCGGCGCGGAAGATATTTACCCGGTGTTTCGCGAGCTGTTCCACAAAAAAGTTGCGTGAAGTGAATAGCTCGGAACAACAGCTGTTATTTAGTTCAGGTGTGGATAGATGAAGAAACCGATTTTTACATCTTCAGAATGGACCTTTGAGCTGATTCAGGAATGCGACAAAGTCTTGGGCGATATTGCGCGCGAGTTTGGCCTGGATACCTATCCTAACCAGATTGAAGTCATCAGTTCCGAACAGATGATGGATGCCTATGCAGCCGTGGGTATGCCCTTGGGCTACAACCACTGGTCCTACGGCAAACAATTTTTAAGTACCGAGTACTCCTATAAACGCGGGCAAATGGGGCTCGCTTACGAAATCGTCATAAATTCCAACCCCTGCATTGCCTATTTAATGGAAGAGAACACCATGGCGATGCAGGCGCTGGTGATTGCCCATGCCTGCTATGGTCACAACTCATTTTTTAAAGGCAATTACTTATTCCGCACCTGGACTGATGCCAGTTCGATAATCGATTACCTGGTATTTGCCAAAAACTATATCGCCAAATGTGAAGAGCGCTACGGAATTTCGCAAGTGGAGGAGGTGCTGGATTCCTGCCATGCCTTAATGAATTACGGCGTGGACAGGTACAAACGCCCCTATCCAATTTCAGCTCATGAAGAGGAGCAGCGGCAGCAGGAGCGAGAGGAGTATCTGCAGAAACAGGTAAATGACCTCTGGCGCACTATCCCTAAAGCTCATGCCGAAGACGAGGCTAAATCTGCGCCT
>CBIMZH010000172.1:0-6192 GCA_966248255.1 uncultured Cellvibrio sp. | reverse complement strand
GGCGCCCAGCATGCCGCTTTTCATGGCGGTGTGGTTGCCCTTGATCGCGGCAAAGTTGAGGGTGCCAGCGTCATCGCCAAGGATTAAACCGCCGGGGAAGTACATTTGCGGCTGGGATTGCAATCCGCCTTTGGCAATTGCACGGGCGCCGTACTCAAGGCGCTCGGCATTACGTAAAAAGGCTTTAAACAGCGGGTGCTGTTTAGCGTTTTGCATTTCGCGATATAGATTGAGGTGGGGATTGCGATAGTTCAAATGCGTGATCAGGCCAAGGCTGAGCAGATTGTCGCCCCAGTGATACAGAAAAAAGCCGCCGTGACTTTGGCTTGCACTGAGCGGCCAGCCCAGCCCATGAAGCACCAGGCCGGGCTGGTGCTGTGCGGCAGGTAGCCGCCATACCTCTTTAATGCCCAGAGCAAAGTGCTGGGGGTCAGAGTCCCTGTCCAGCTGGTAATGCGCGATAAGGTTCTTGGCTAAATGACCGCGGGCACCTTCGCACAGCAGGGTGTATTTAGCCCGTATTTCTACCCCGGGGGTAAAATTGCTTTTGCGGCTACCGTCGGCGGCTATGCCCATGTCCCCGGTAATAACCCCCCCCAGGCTGCCATCCTCACTAAACAGCGGCGATACGGCGCTAAATCCCGGGTAAAGTTCCACGCCTAACGCCTGGGCCTGGTTGCCCAGCCAGCGACACATCTGGCTTAGGCTGCCCAGGTAAAGGCCGCGATTATCGCAGGGCGATAGCCACTCGGGCAGTTTGATGGCGCGGGTTGCGCTGGTTAAAAAATGCCAGTCGGCCTGAGTTACCTGGGTAGTTAGAGGTGCACCCAGGTTTTGCCAGTGCGGGAAGAGTTCGTTTAGTGCCTTGGGGTCGAAAATTGCCCCGGATAAATTGTGCGCGCCGATATCGGCGGCCTTCTCTAAAACACAAATTTTTAGCTGCGGGTTTAATTGCGCGAGACGGCAGGCGGCGGCCAGGCCCGCTGGTCCGGCACCAACAATCAACACATCAAAGTAGAGGCTATCGCGCGACATATTCAATCCGTGAGTGGCTATATAAATTCCCTGGTAAAGCAGTTTGAGTTTATACCGAATGGTGCTTTTGAGTGGGGAGTTTCACAATATTTTAACGATTTTCACTGGAGCAGTCTGTGCTATTTTGCTTGAATTAGTTATTGCTCTAGTATGTAGCAAAAGTATGCGGCAGGCGGCTGACAACAAACACACATACAGCAGCCTGGCGGCAGATAAAAAATTCAATCAACCAAAAAAACAGCGTCAATCAACTGCGGGCAACTGCCAGGCAGTTAATTGTAAAACAGGGAACGACAGTGAAAATTTTAGTGGCCATCAAGCGCGTGCCAGATCCCAGTGTACGTGTGCATCTCAATACCCAGGCCAAGGCAATGGATTTGGCTGGGGCAAAAATGATCATCAACCCCTTTTGTGAAATCGCCCTGGAAGAAGCTATTCGCCTGAAAGAGCGAGCGGCTGCCAGTGAAGTGGTTGTGGTCAGCCTGGGCGATTCCTCGGTGCAGGAGCAGCTGCGCATGGCCTTGGCGCTGGGGGCGGACCGGGCAATTCATCTGCTGGCCGATACCAGTGCATTTGAGCCCTTAATGCTTGCCAAGTGTCTGCGCAAACTGGTTGAGCGGGAGCAGCCGCAGCTGGTTTTGCTGGGCAAGCAGGCCATAGACGGGGATCACAATCAGACCGGCCAGATGCTCGCCGGGCTATGCGCCTGGCCCCAGGCGAGTTTTGCCTCACAACTGTTAGTTGAGGGCGGACGCCTGAGAGTAACGCGTGAACTGGACGAGGGGGTTGAAGTGGTGGAGATGCAACTGCCCGCAGTTGTCACCGCCGACCTGCGCTTGAATCAACCTCGCTACCCGACTATGCCCAATATCATCAAAGCCAGAAGCAAACCCCTGGAGCAGCTTGATGTTGCCGAGCTTGACCTGGGCTTGAGTGCACAGCTGGAGCTGATCAGCCTGGGCTTGCCTCCGGAGCGAAACCCCGGGGTCAAGCTGGCCACGGTGGATGCACTGGTGGCAAGGCTGCGGCAGGAGGCCCATTTGCAATGAAACGGAAACTTCTGGTTGTCCTTGAACCTAATCAACATGAGCTCTCGCGTCAGGATCTGCGCCTGATCAGTGGCGCGCAACAGCTCGCACAATTCGATACTGCCGCTGTGGATCTGCTGATTTTGGGTGAAGCGCCGGATGCGGTGGTTGCCCAAGCCCAGATGCTCGCCAATGTAGAAAACCTGCTGATTGCGGCGGATTGCTCGGCGGAGGTGCTGCAGGCGGAGAGTCTCGCCCCCTGGTTGGCGCAACTGACCCAGGGCTATAGCGCCCTGGTATTGGCGGCGACAACCTGGGGTAAGGATTTACTGCCCAGGCTGGGCGCGCTTATGGATATTCAGCCCATTACCGATATAGTTGAAATTCTATCTGCCGATTGCTTTAAGCGGCCGGTTTATGCCGGTCGGGCGCTGGAGACGCTGCGCTCAAAGCAAGCCTGTAAGTTGCTCAGTTTGCGCGTAAACAGTTTTGCCGAATTTTCCGCCAGGGCAGGGCAGGCCAGCTGCACCCGGCTGGACCCTCCGGCGCGCCTGGGCAGTACGCGGATTTTGTCGCGGGCGAAAAAAGCGGCCGACAAACCCGATTTAGGTACAGCTTCGGTGGTGGTTTCCGGTGGGCTGGGGCTGCAAACCAGCGAAAATTTTGCGTTAATTTATCAGTTGGCGGAAAGGCTCCATGGCGCTGTGGGTGCATCGCGGGCGGCGGTGGATGCAGGCTTTGCCAGCAACGATCAGCAGGTGGGGCAAACCGGTAAAATTGTCGCGCCGGATCTGTATGTGGCTATAGGTCTCTCGGGTGCCGTACAGCATCAGGCGGGGATGTTGGACTCGCGGGTGATTGTGGCCATAAACAAGGACCCGGATGCGCCCATCTTCAAGGTGGCCGATTATGGCCTGGTCGGTGACCTGTTTGATGTTTTGCCCAAGTTACTGGAGGCACTCTAGTTTTTGGCGCTAAACTTGGCGAGCAGTTTTGGTTAGAATGGCGCCCCCTTTATCCAGCCTTGGTCTTGGTTATGACTACAGAGCAGTTTGAAACCTGGTCGATGTACATTTGTGTGATCGGCCTGGTGGTATTTATGTTTTTCATCATTTGGGATCTCGCCAAAAAATCCAATGCCGGCAAATTGGGCACTATCGTGCTTTTTGGTGTATTGGGTCTGGCTGTTCTCGTGTTTGTGTTTAAGGAAATCGCAGTTCATCTGCTTGAACAATAAACCTGAGTTCTTTTTCACCGGCTGCCGGGTTACTTATGTACCAGTTTTTTGTTCCCACCTCTAAAGTCCAAAAAGACCGCGCCATTATGCGCGAGACAGATGCGCGCGTAGCCAAGTACAGCCGCCGCGGTCTGGTGCTTAACTTTTTGGTGTTTGTCCTCTGCCTCGCGTTTGGCGACTTGCAATCCGAGCAGCACAATACCGCCATAGTATTGGTCACCGGTTTACTGTTGGTGACTCTCTGGCGCAGCTACTATCTGTTTCGCTTTGATGCGCTCTATGCCCGCGCGCCCGCGCGCTGGCGCAACCAGTATTTTCTCGCCTCTTGTATAGGCGCCGCCTGGTGGAGCGTGATCCTGGTAACGCTCACCTGGCTTAAGGGGATGCGCGATGAAACCCTGATTATGTGGCTCTACTCGGTGGTGTTTTATTCGAGTGTGGCCAATGTGTTTGCCCCTTATCGCAACTTTCTCACCCTTTATCTGGCCATAGGCCAGGTACCTGCAGCGCTTACGGCGCTGTTATTAGGCGATGCCGAAGGCATACTCTACGGCTTTATCATGCTCACCTTTTTCACCATGCTGAGCTATCAGGGCAAGGCAACCTCTATCGCTTATTGGGAGCGTCTGGAGGCCAACTACGCGCTGCGCGAGCGCGCCATGGGCCTGGAGAACGAAAAGCGATCTTCACAAGCGCAACTGGAATTAAAAAATGAATTTCTGGTCAACCTGGGCCAGGAGTTCCGCTCGTCTATCAGCGATGTGCTCAGCACCCTTTCGCTAATTGATGAAGAGCAATTGTCCGAGCATCACCGCGAACTGCTGACTATGTCCACCAAAGCCGCCGGGCGGCAGATAGACCTGGTAAACAATGTGGTGGACTTCTCCAAAATTACCACCCGCACCCTGGTGCTTGAGCCGGTGGAGTTTGATTTGCGCCGGGTGCTGGAAAAGTTTATTCAGGATTTCTCCCTGGACGCGCATCAGCAGGGGATAGAGCTTTACTATTTGTTTGACCCGGCAATGCCGCTCAGGGTTAAGGCTGATGTGCAGCGGATGAATCAGATTCTCAATACGCTGATGATTCACGCCCTCAAATCCACGCGCATCGATCATATTTTCATCGAGGCCAGGTTTGAACAGGAGCAGGATGATTTTGGTCAGCTGAATCTGGTGATCAGTGACAGCGAGAAGCCCTCCGATAGCCGCCTGAGCTCCGCCGCAGGTGACGAGTCGCGCGAGTCCAATCAGCGCGGCATAGGTCTGGCCATCTCCAAAGGCCTGGCCGAGTGTATGGGCGGCAGTATCAATTTGCGCGAAGAGAAAAATCGTGGCAAGCGCATTTTTATCAGTATCAATATGCAGGTAGTGTCCCATGAGGATCGCCGCTTTGGCTCTGACCATAAACTGGAAGGCAAGCGCATGCTGTTGGTGGACCTGCCCGAGAGCAACGCACACGGTTTAGCGGCGGAAATTAATGCCTGGGGTATGAGCACGCAAATTGTTTATGGCCGCGATGATGTGCTGGCCAAACTCAAGGATTACAAAGCGGACCTGATTCTGATTTACACCCGCCTGGGCAATATGAATGGTTTGATTTTGTCCAGCGAGCTGGCCTCCGACCCGGCCTATGCCAATATCAAACAGGTGCTGGTAATGAGCAGCCTGCAAAGCGAGACGGCGGAAGTTAAGCAGCATCTGCGCCTGTTTAATCAGGTGGCAGTAATTGAAAAACCCATCATGCGCAAGCGTCTGTACGATATGGCGATCAATCGCCTGTTGGCACCCGCTGCCGGTGAGGAAGAGCGCAGCCGTGATACGGCGATTAACGCTATCGCCTATCGCGTGTTGTTAGTGGAGGATCACCGCGTTGATCAGATGGTGATCAGTGCCATGCTCAAAAAAATGGGTTGTGTTGTGCAGCTGGCCAATGATGGTCTGAGCGCCGTGGAGATTCTGGAGAAAGATAAGTTTGATGTAGTCCTGATGGATTACGACATGAAAGAGCAGGACTCCATCCTCGCCACCCAGAAAATCCGCGAAATGGAGCGGGAGAGTCACAGCAATCGCCGCATGCCAATTTTGGCAGTTACTGCTTCGCCGTCAGATGTTGAAGGCGCCGCTTATCTGGATGCGGGCATGGATGATCATATTTCCAAGCCGATTCGCTACGATGACCTGGAGGCGCGCCTGCAGCGCTGGTTAATTAAAGAGTCTTGATAGCTGCTCTGCTAAAAATAAAAAAATGCCGCATGTTGCGGCATTTTTTTTGATTGAGAAGCCAGGCTGATAGTTGCAGAGCGCGCTAGTCTAGTTGGTGCTGTCCTTGCGATGAAAGTCGCGCACAGCGTGAATCACGTGGTCGTTTTCAAAGTAAACCGTATATTCCGCGTACTTCCATTTGCTGATCGGTGGGGTGCCCACGGCAGCAGTTTTTTCAATTGGCTCGCCAAACTGTTGCGCCACCTGGGCTTTGCTCATACCGGTTTTGGGCAGCATCAGGGCGCTGCTTTGCCCCTGTTCGCCAACGGGGATTTTTATCTCTTCGGCCAGGCTAAGGCCGCAAAAACCAAGGGCGCTGACTGCAAGCAAAAGGTGAATAAGCTGCTTTTTCATGGGGTTCTCCTGGGCAATTCGGGGCGGGATCAGGTTTGACCCTGACTGCGGCGCTTTTCTGCCATTTGCGCCCGCATAATCTGTTGGCCAATCAGTTGTTGTTGAGTGTCGTTAATGCGATGGAATTTTGCCGCAATTTGGAACTCTCCTGTGGTACTTGGTTCACAGCGGATAATTTTGGCGAAAACCACCAACCCGGCATTGCTGGGTAAAAAAATCAGGCGCAGGGCGACAAAACTGTTGGTTTCCACCGAGCGGCTGCTGCCAAAAGTTATAC
>CBIMZH010000171.1:0-6195 GCA_966248255.1 uncultured Cellvibrio sp. | reverse complement strand
GGGCAGCGTCCGGCGGTCAATCTGTTGCCAGCGGCCGCATCGCTCGCCACCGCTATTCCAGCAGCAACGGCGCTGCAGTGCTGTTTATCAGCGACTTGAACTTCTCAAGTGGCTGGCCAACTTTCTAAGTTGGTATGTAAGTTGTTGTAGTAAAAAACTGATGCCTCAGTGAAAACGGCCGCACTAGCGGCCGTTTTTTATTGTCAGAAAAAATCACCAGCGGGTTGAGCTTAGAAAACCCGAGCGCCTTGAGCCTCATCGCCAACTATTTCAAAGTCGGCATAATAAACTCTGCCACCAGGTCCCCTTCCGGCCAACGGGTGGTAATCGCCTTTCTCCGGGTATAAAAACGCACCCCCTCCATACCGTGCATATGGTTAGCGCCAAAGAGTGAGCGCTTCCAACCACCGAAGGAGTGAAAAGCCATAGGCACAGGGATTGGCACATTCACCCCAACCATACCTACCTGCACATCCTGACTAAATTTGCGCGCAACAGCACCGCTGCGAGTGAAGATGGCAACGCCATTGCCAAACTCATGGGCGTTAATTAATTCAAGGGCGCTTTGGTAGTCGGGCACACGGACAACACAGAGCACCGGGCCAAAAATTTCGTCGCGATAAATTTTCATGTCCGCTGTTACATGATCAAACAGACAGCCCCCTAAAAAGTACCCCTGCTCACCCGCGGCGGTTTTTATATTGCGTCCATCAACTACCAGTGTCGCGCCTTCGCGTTTGCCCAGGGCAACATAATCGGTGACTTTTTGGCAGTGCTCGCGGCTGATTAGCGGGCCCATATCCAACCCGGCGTGGGCACCATTACCTACTTTAAGCGCGCGAGTTTTTTGCGCGAGCAGCTCAACCAAGTGATCGGCAATATCACCCACGGCCACAGCCACCGAGATGGCCATGCAGCGCTCCCCGGCGGAGCCAAAAGCGGCCCCCATAAGTGCGTTTACTGCGGCATCCAAATCGGCATCGGGCATAACCACCAAGTGATTTTTCGCCCCGCCCAGGGCCTGCACCCGCTTACCCGCCGCACTGCCCTGGCGATAAATTGCCTCGGCGACAGGCGTGGAACCGACAAAACTCAGCGCCTGTATTTGTGGGTGCACCAATAGCGCTTCAACTGTGGCCTTATCGCCATTCACCACATGACACACACCATCAGGCAAACCCGCCTCTTGTAACCATTGCGCGACTAACAGCGAAGCCGAGGGATTTTTTTCCGAAGGTTTGAGCACAAAACAATTGCCGCAGGCGATAGCCACTGGCCACATCCACATAGGTACCATGGCCGGAAAATTAAAGGGGGTAATACCAGCCACTACCCCCAGGGGTTGATTGAGGGTATAGGCATCCACCGCGGTGCCCACCTGCTCGGTAAAATCCCCTTTTAATAAATGTGGAATGCCGCAGGCAAATTCCACCACCTCAATACCGCGAATTATTTCACCTTTGGCATCGTCCAATAGCTTGCCGTGCTCGCGGGTAATAGTGGCAGCCAATTGGTCGATACGCGCTTCGATAATGGCTTTAAATTTAAATAGCACTCTTGCACGATTTAGAGGTGTTGTCGCCTGCCAAGCACCAAAGGCGTGCGCTGCAGCGGCAACCGCTGTGTCCACCAAGGCAGCATCCGCCAGGGCGACCTGTGCAATTTGTTCACCTGTAGCAGGGTTGAAAACTGGAGCAGCGTTCGCGCCAGCGGCGGTAATTTTTCCAGCGATAAAATGATTAATCTGCTCCACAAACAACCCCTTAACCTTGGTAATGGTCTGGATAGATTTGTCCTTCTAAAAAAATATATAGCAGTTAACCAGGGCTGCCGTCGGATAGATTTAAATCCGCGGCGAAAAGTCGCCTGGTTTTATTCTCATTAAATGACTAACCGCCTGTGTTCAACATGCAACAAATTTGCCCAGTGCAACCTAGCCCGGTTATTGCTTGGCTAATTACAGCAGCAAAAAATAGGAGACTCGCAGTTATTCTGGACTCTACTAGTATTGAGTTTATGGATACCAAAGAAAGCCAGCTTGCCGATTCTCACTGGCGAGTTCTCTAGCAAGATTTGGAGAAACTGTTATATGACCGAAGAGCGAAAAGTGCCGGGACGCAGTATCGACCACATACGCTTGACCTCGCACGCGATAGAAATGCCTTTTAAAGCGCCGCAAATAAATTGGTTTGCAGAGCAGCCCAGTGAGCGCGGCCCAGTGATAGGCACCATATCCGATAAACAGCAGCGCAACTGCATAGGCAGTCACGGCGGCAGTTATACCGTTTACCGCGCGCTATCAATTGCCGCTGGCAAGTACCCCGCCAGCCACAAGCCCGACCTGCACAACACCCAGCCAACAGATTTAATCCAACCCCAGCCCGCCTGGTTTGAACCTGGCAAAATTATTTCGCTCGACCCCTGGGGCGCTCATATTGTCGATGCCTTTGGCGATTATCTGGAACAGGGTTACAACATACAGCCGAGCATAGCCGTCACCCAGGCCTATTTGAAATTGCCGGAAATTTACGAGGCCATTGCCAAAGGCCGGTTAAAGATTGATGGCAAATTTATTAATGAAGCTGGCGATATTAAAGTGACCAAGGTGGCAATTGATCCTGTCTGGCATCTACCCAGTATTGCTGCGCGCATAGGTTTGGCAGAGGGAACTTTGCGCAAAATTTTATTCCGCGAAACCGGCGGCATGTTTCCAGAGCTGGTTACGCGCTCGGATTTAAAAATCCTATTGCCCCCTATTGGTAGCACCACCGCCTATATCTTTGGCAAAGTCAGCGATTTAGCCAACCCCGAGATAGAACTTACCTGTCGTGTGCATGATGAATGCAATGGCTCCGACGTGTTTGGGTCGGACATCTGCACCTGCCGCCCCTACCTGACTCACGGAATAGAAGAGGCGGTAAAAACCGCGCAACAGGGTGGCGTGGGCCTGGTGGTCTACTACCGCAAAGAAGGCCGCGCCCTGGGTGAAGTAACAAAATTTTTGGTGTACAACGCGCGCAAACGCCAAGTGGGCGGCGACAGTGCCGCCACCTATTTCGCCCGCACCGAATGCGTGGCCGGTGTGCAGGATGCACGCTTTCAGGAGTTAATGCCCGATGTGCTGCATTATTTTGGCATTCGCAAAATTCATAATTTGCACTCCATGAGCAATATGAAATACGACGCTATTACCAAAAGCGGAATTGAGGTGGTAAACCGCTTAAGCATTCCCGATTATTTAATTCCCAGCGACGCCCAGGTAGAAATAGAAGCGAAAAAAGCCGCTGGATACTTTACCAAGGATACGGTGCGCAGCGGCGAAGCCCTGGAGCAGGTTAAAGGCAGGGGCCTGGATAAATGAACGAATCCCTAGCGTTTATCCTGAGTCCGCAAGGCGTGCGTCAGCGCGCGCAACAAATTTATCAACTAGCGCAACAGGGCAAAACCCATTTCGCCATAAACCTACAAAAGCTCGATGAGGTAAGTGAATTTGTATTGCAGGTCATTAGCGAAAACTACCCGGATAAAAACGTGCCCTACCATTCGCGCTGGCGCCACTTTGAAGTGGGCAATCAAAGCCAGCTAAAACAACTGCGCGCGCTGCAGCAGTCACTCTCGCCCCTAGAACGTGCCAGGTTGGAATTTGATTTAATTTTGCCCTCGGTGCTGGTCGATGCCGGCGCCGGGCCAGACTGGCAATACCCTTCAAGTAATTCACTGACAGTAGGAAGATCTGAAGGGCTGGGTCTTGCCAGTTTGGATATGTTTTTAGCTGGTGTTCTAGCGGACATTGGTAAGGCTGAACAGAATCGCCTAGCAACAACGGCTGCTGGCTTAAAAGCCATAAACGAACAGAGCTTTTGCAGCTATTTTAAAGTCAGCAAAGATAATCCGCTGCTCGGCGTTCCCGGCCGTGTAAGTCTATTGCAAAGCCTGGGCGATGCCATATTGGCCCAACCGCAAGTATTCCCCCATCAGCGCCCCGGCGATTTAGTGGACTTTGTATTGAAGCACTACGAATACACGCCCAGCGCCAGCCAGATACTCGATATGGTTATTCGCTTTCTCGGCAATATCTGGCCAGGCCGATTAAGTTTTGAGGGGACCAATCTCGGCGATACCTGGGTCTATCCGCCACTGGGCGATGGAATGCAAGGCTATGTCCCTTTTCATAAACTTAGCCAGTGGATCAGCTACTCGCTTATCGAAACTCTGGCCAGTAATGGTTTTACAGTCTCAGGTGTAGAAGCCCTCACGGGCCTTGCTGAATATCGCAATGGCGGCCTGATGTTGGATTCCGGCTTGATTAGCCTGCGCAATCCCAGAGATGCAAAAACTCTCTGGGCACCAGGCAGCGAAATTATTATTGAATGGCGCGCGTTGACTATTTGCCTGCTGGATAAAATTGGCGAAAAGATTGTGCAATCGCTCAATACTACTGCCGCAGATTTTCCCTTGGCCAAAGTTCTGGAGGGCGGCACCTGGGCAGCGGGGCGAAAACTGGCCATGCAGATGCGCAACAACTTAACACCGCCGCTTAATATTCAAAGTGATGCTACGGTTTTTTAAGTGGACTGATTAGGTCAGCTAAGGATAAACAATGCCTGTTACTCTTATCGACAATCCCATAATGCAGCACAAGTTGGCGTCGCTGCGCAATGTGGAGACAGCGGCAGATTCGTTTCGCCGGGTTTTGGTGCAAATGAGCGTGCAGATTTTTTACGAGGCGGCGCGGGACCTGCCCTTTGCCAGCAAAACAATTTATACGCCCTTTGCCAGTACCCAGGTTAATCGTATTAATAAGAACGTGGTGTTAATTCCGGTGATGCGCGCTGGCCTGGGTATGTCCGAGGCCATAGTGAATTTATGGCCAGATGCCGCTGTTGGCCATATAGGTATTTACCGCGACAAGTTTATTCAAAATACCGTGGAGTACTATTTTAAAATGCCTAAAGGCGTGGCAGATGCAGCGATTTTTGTGCTCGACCCTATTATCGCCACTGGCGATACCGCCATAGCTACTGTCGATCGCCTAAAAGAAATTGGCTGTAAGGATATTTATTATTTGTCACTACTCACCTCGCAGCAGGGAGCCGATATGCTGATGGACACTCACCCCGACGTAAAACTTTTTGCCGTATCTACCAGCGATACAATTAATGAGCAAGGCTATCTCACTCCCGGCCTGGGCGATGTAGGCGCGCGCTATTACAACGCGCTTTAACCGCTTGCCAGAAAAACTGCGCTTAATAAAAAAGGCCGATGCACACTGAATGAATCGGCCTTTTTTGCTAATTAATTTTTCAATCTTATCTGGGCGTTCCAAAGATACGGTCACCCGCATCACCCAGCCCTGGCAAAATATAGCCATGCTCATTTAAACACTTGTCTATGGCTGCCACATAAATTTCCACATCCGGATGCGCCGCTTGCACTCGCTCTATACCTTCTGGCGCAGCCACTAAAAATAAGCCGATAATTTTTTTGCAGCCTTTTTGTTTTAATAAGTCCACCGTTGCCAGCAGCGTGCCACCCGTTGCCAACATAGGGTCAACAATCAGGGCGGTGCGAATACTCACATCCTTAACCACCTTATCAAAGTAGGCGACTGGCTGCAGCGTCTCCTCGTTGCGATAAAGGCCGACAACACTCACCTTGGCATTGGGGATAATACGCATTACGCCATCAAGCATACCCAGGCCCGCGCGCAATATGGGCACTATGGTGATTTTTTTGCCCTTAATTTGCACTATGGGCGACTGGTAATTATTCCAGTCAGTGACAGTGGTCGGCTCTGTAGGTAAATCGCGGGTAGCCTCATAGGTCAGTAGATTGCCTATCTCGCTCGCCAGCTCGCGAAAATCCTTACAACTGAGGCTGGCATCGCGCATTAAACCAATTTTGTGCTGCACCAGCGGGTGGGTAATATGATGAACAGCCATAGTAATCTCCCTAAACAAACGGTTGTATTTCGCTTGGAGCGCAGCTACTTATACAGCGAATTTTTACCTACTCAGTAAGCAACTAGCTATAGAGTAAAAGTAGCCCAGTATTTATCTGCTGCCTCTTGTTCCTTAGCTTTAGAGTAGGGATACAGCATAAATACATGCAAAGACCCAACCAACAAGTTAGCCGTTAAATCCGCAGATTAAATTTACAAGGACTTCTCTTAGGCTTTTCAGCGCTTTACTGTGA
>CBIMZH010000170.1:0-6231 GCA_966248255.1 uncultured Cellvibrio sp. | reverse complement strand
CGACGCGCCAGGGATGGCGCGTGGGAACGACAGCGAATTTCCGAAGCGCACAGGAAACACGAGCGAATAGGGTCGCCTTTCTTTTGCTTACTTTTCTTTGGCGAAGCAAAGAAAAGTGAGGCCAGCCGCAGGCGATAATTAAAATCAGGGAACTTTGTCGTCGTTTACATTTGCCTTAATTTTTTCAACTTCATTAAGCATTATCGAATAAAGTTGATTTTGATGATTACTCCTTGCTTTCTGAGAAAAAACTTCAAAGTTTTCTAGCGACTCCTGAAGTTCTTTCCTGGCCGTTTCTTTCGCCACTGTTAAAGTTTCGTCGGAATCAATCTGGTTTAATGTTTGGAAGTTTTTATTATCGATAGCTACCTGCTCAAATAATTTGTTTAGGTCTGCTCTACTTTCCGCATAGCTATAGCCCGCCATGACACCCTTCAGTTCTGGCTGGGATGATTTATGGAATTGATAACCAAAAATAAAAGCTATTGAACAGGCAACGCCAAAGCTAGCTGCCAATAAAAGTGCATTTTTCATAATTCCCTCGTGTTAAAAGTCACAACCCCTGCAACTTCGCATACTGCATTACCAACCGCTTACTACCAATCTTCTCAAACTTAACCTGCACCACCGCATTGGGGCCTGTGCCTTCAAACTGCAAAATCACGCCCTCGCCAAATATCGGATGACTGACACGTTGGCCGAGTTTAAAGCCTGTGTCTTCACCGCTGTCGCTAAAGCTTTCGCGCACGGCCTGGCGTTGGAAGCTGACCGGGCGGGTGACGGCGGTTTTTAGGCGGACTTCTTCGATGCAGTCGGCGGGGATTTCCTTTACGAAGCGCGATACGCTGTTAAAGGTTTCGCTGCCGTACATGCGCCTTGTTTCGGCGTAGGTGATGACCAGTTTTTGCATGGCGCGGGTGATGCCCACGTAAGCCAAGCGGCGCTCTTCTTCCAAACGATCCGGATCATCGGCGGACATTTTGTGCGGGAACAGGCCCTCTTCCACGCCGGCTAAAAATACCAGCGGGAATTCCAGGCCCTTGGCCGAGTGCAGGGTCATCAGCTGCACCGCATCTTCAAATTCATCGGCCTGGGTTTCGCCGGCGTCGAGCGCGGCGGTATCCAAAAAGTGTTGCAGCGGGCTTATATCTTCTTCAGCCTCATCCGGGTCGAAGGCGCGGCAGGCGTTGACCAGTTCCTGCAAGTTTTCGCCGCGGGCCTGACCTTTTTCACCTTTTTCGTTTTGGTGGAATTCAAGCAGGCCGGTTTCTTCAATCACCAGCTGGGCAATTTCGCCCAGGTCGAGCACATCGCCGTGAATGTCTATGTCGTTGGTTTTTTTCGCCAATCGCGCAATTAAATCCATAAAGCCCTGCACCGCATTGGCGGCGCGCGCGGCGAGCACTTTTTTGCTCAAAATCATTTCGCAGGCGGCCCAGAGCGAGCAGCCCTGGTCGCGCGCAAACAGGCGAATATCATCAACCGTTTTGCCGCCGATGCCGCGCGTAGGCGTGTTAATTACGCGCTCAAAAGCGGCATCGTCCTGGCGGTTGTTAAGCAGGCGCATATAGGCGATGGCGTTTTTAATTTCGAGGCGATCATAGAAGCGCTGGCCGCCGTAGATGCGATAGGGAATTGCCTCGCGCAGCAGCGCCTCTTCCAACACTCGCGACTGGGCGTTGGAGCGGTAAAGGATGGCGCAGGAGTTTTTCGCATTGCCCAGTTTGGCCCAGGCCTGAATGCGCTCGACGATAAAGCGCGCTTCGTCCTGTTCATTAAACGCCGCGTAAAGTGCGATGGGTTCACCCTTGGCGCCCTCGGTCCAGAGGTCCTTACCCAGGCGGCCAAAGTTGTGGCTAATAACCGCATTGGCAGCGTTGAGGATATTGGCGGTGGAGCGGTAGTTTTGCTCCAGGCGAATAGTCTGGGTATTGGCGAAGTCTTCGCTAAACTGGCGGATATTTTCGATCTTGGCACCGCGCCAGCCGTAAATGGATTGGTCGTCATCGCCCACGGCGGTGACAAAGCTCTCTTTGCCCGCCAGCACCCGCAGCCAGGCGTACTGCACGCTGTTGGTGTCCTGGAACTCGTCCACCAAAATAAACGGGAAGCGCTGGCGATAGTGTTCAAGAATGTGCGGCTTGTTCAGCCACAGCTCGTGGGCGCGCAGCAGCAGCTCGGCAAAATCCACTACCCCGGCGCGGGCGCAGTCGGCCTCGTAGGCGCGGTAGATGCTGAGCATGGTGCGCACAAAGGGGTCGGCGGTTTCCTGAATATGCTGGGGGCGCAGGCCTTCATCTTTTTGGCCGTTGATATACCAAACCGCCTGGCGCGCTGGCCATTTATCTTCATCCAGATTGAGCTGTTGGTAAACGCGCTTGACCATACGCAGCTGGTCGTCGCTGTCGAGAATCTGGAAGTTCTGCGGCAATCCAGCATCCTGCCAATGCGCTTTAAGCAGGCGATGGGCGAGGCCGTGGAAGGTGCCCACCCACATGGCGCGGCTGTTGATATGGCGATTGCCGGAGCCGGGCAGCTGCGAGCCAAACAGCTCCTCCAGGCGCCCGCGCATCTCCCGCGCCGCCTTGTTGGTAAAGGTCACCGCCATAATCGAATAGGGCGACACCTGCTCCACCTGGATCAGCCAGGCGATGCGGTGCACCAGCACCCGGGTTTTACCCGAGCCGGCACCGGCCAATATCAGCTGATTGCCGGCGGCGGCGCTGACCGCTTCGCGCTGGGCATCGTTGAGGTTATCGAGCAGGTGGGAGACATCCATAAGCTTCTGGCCAGACTAGTTACATGGGAAATCGCAAAAACGGAATTGTACTGGCTAGATATACATATGACCACAGGAATACAGCGGGCTTGCGCTGGCGGGTCGCGGGTAAAATCGATTAATGAGAGTCTTTGGTTTTTTGCTTTTTGGCGTTGCGACTGTGATTTAACTGGCGCAGGCAGGACACAAGAATTAACAGCAGCCCCAGCAGCAGCAGGCTGTCGGTTTCACTAAAGGAGTGGCTAAAATCAAACATGGCAAATACTAACGATCAAACATAGCTGTTGAATTTAGCGCCAAACCCAGAGTTTTGCCAGGATTATCACAGGGGCTAGATAAAAATTTACCCGGCCCCTGATCGCCGGCACAGATGGCATTAGTTAAACCTGCCCCCGCACCCTACGGCGGGCGAGGATTAAGCCCAGCAGCCCTAATACCATAAGCGCCAGAGGGCTGGATTCGTGAATAGCGGTGGGGCTGCCGGTATCTGTTTTAACTGGATTGGCAAGCTCCCGCTCACTGCTGGGCGCCGGATCGCTGGTGTCCAGTAACTGAGCCTTGTGCAGATTGCGCTCAAACAGCCGGGCCAAGCGCGAGGCAACTGGCTGCTGGCTTTTGCCCTGGGGCTCTAGCCCCTGGCGATCATCCAGCTGCGCTATGGGGCTGAACTTGACCTCACTAAGTTTGATCGGAGTGAAATAGATAAGTGCCGGCTGGCAGTCATTGGCACTGGTGCAGTCTATAGCGGCGCCCAGGCTGTGGGGGGCCAATAGCAGCGCCAGACAAAAAAGCAGTGTTATCCCGGCCAAGTGCCTGGGTGCTGACGCCAGTAGTAGTTTGTGGTTGAACATAGGTCTTATCCCTTTGAGGCTACCGGTCGCCAGAATTTGACGGTCGGGCAGACATCAACAAGGCAGAACAGCTGTCTTTTGGTGTGTTGCCTAAGGAGGAAGGCAAAGACCTTGCCAGTCTCGGTATAAAAATCCCTACGCTTGGCTAAGCGTTTGATTCTCCGGGGGAAATTTTTAACCTTATAGATTGCAAGGGATTAGGTGATTTTTTGCGCCAGCGGCGCTTTGCAAAGCTTTCCGACAAGCGCAAAACTAGTCGGGCAAATGGCCAGACCCATAGAAAATGGGCTCTGGCAGCCAAATTTGTAAGGATTAGCGCCAGAGTTTGTGCCGCTGGCCCATAGCAGCGACCGCTGCCGCACCGCGGCCTGTTAGCTTTTTCGACAAGACGATTTTGACGCCAATCAAGGCTGTAAAAAATGGCGTTTAAAACGGCCAAAAGTGCGATGGCAGGCCCTGCTTTTTGATTAGTGCGGCCAGATCCATACTCACCGCCACCCCCGCGTGCACCATCACCCCACCCCAGATTGAGCGGGATTGCAGTGCAAGAATGCCCAGAAACAAGCCGAAGAGAATGGCGCCAGTGGCCTCCAGCCACAGCTTGGGCAGGTGGATCATCATATAGGGCACACACATCACCCAGATGGCATTGGCACCCAGCGCCGGGCGCAGCGCATTGAGCATAAAACCGCGAAAGAAGAACTCGAGAAACACAAACTGGCAGAGGTAGAGACACTCCCAGGCGAGTAGATCGAACCAGCTGCGTCCGGCCTGGCGGTAAAAGGGATAGTGGTTGACGAAGTCCTGGCCCTGGCTCACCAAAAACACAAAAAAGAGAATGGGACTAAGCAGCAGCAGGTAACCGCGCCAGTGCTCACTCACCTGGTTCCAGCGCCAGCCATAGTGGCTGATACGGTCTTTAAAACCCCATTTGATCAGGGCAAAGGGCAGCAGGATAAAGGCGATCAAATGGCAGCCGGTCCACCAGATATAACCCGCCATATCAAACCAGCCGCTGCGGGTCAGCTGTTGCACATAGCTGTTGGCCTCCAGGTCGCGCGCCTGGGCCAGCAGCTGCAGCAGGCTGACCAGATTGTCGGAGTACTTGGCATAGTGGAGAAACAGCAGACAGACGCTGACACAGGCGAGCGTAAGCAGTACCCGGCGCAAGGCCTGGGGGCGAGTAAGGCTGTAGGACTGGGGTTGGCGATCCAGTTCATCTAGGGCAAGCAGTACCTGCCGCGGGTGCAGACGCGCCAGCCAGGCGGAGGGGCGCGTCTGGCTGGAATCGGCAAACTGGGGGGAGGAATCCTGGTTCAAGTCGGCACCTGCTTATTTTGGTTGTAGGGCAAATGGCGCCGACTATAACAGTATTTGCCCAGGCCTTTGGCTTCAGCGGTTGGCAGCTGTCTGCTTCTTGCCCTTTTGCGCCGCGTCCTGAGACATCTCGTAGTAATCCATAAACTTAAAAATCACATTGCGCGCCAAACGGGTTTCCGAGTTAGTAAGGAACACCATGCCTATACCCAGGTCGCGATTAAACACCATCTCCGAGCGAAAGCCCTTAACCCAGCCGCCGTGGTGGACAAAGTTTTTGTAGCGACCATAGTCAAACACCCGCCAACCCAGACCATAGGCAGTGTTGCTCACCCCGCGGCGGGTGCCATAGTGGTTTTGCGCCGGGGAGTTTTTGGTCACCCTGGCTTGCAGGGCATTCAGTGCCACTGGCGGCAGTACATCCGGGCGACGGCCCAGCTGCGCCAGCAAAAAGCGCGACATGTCGACAAGACTGGCATTGGCGCCAGCGGCGGGCGGCACATGGTAGTAGTTCTCGGTCACATCGGTGGGTACCCAGCGTTTGCCCTGGGCGATATGGGGGGTGGCGCGGTTGGGCGAGGCGCGGTAACCGTCCAGGCCATAGGAGGCAGTGCGCATTCCCAAAGGGTCAAACAACTTGTCCTCAACATAGCTTTCAAAGGGTTGGCCGTATTTCTTGCCAATCATGTCCCCGGCCAGGCTGTAAACCACATTTTGGTAGGCGTAGCACTTGCCCGGCGGGCAGACAAACTTGGCGAAGCGCAGGCGGCGCACCGCCTCGGCATAGGCCATGTTGTTTTCAATGTAAGGGGTATAGGTGTGGGTGGGCAGCCCGGAGGATTGCGACAAGAGGTTTTTAAGGGTGATTTGATTGCCGTATTTGGGCGCACTGAACTGCACCTGAGGCAGCTGCGACACCACTGTGGTATCCCAATTTAACTGGCCGCTATCCACCATCACCGCGGCGGCGGTGGAGGCAATAGTTTTGGATACCGAGGCCAGGCGAAACACCGTATCCGGGGTGACCATCTCGCGCGAGCCGCGCTTTTTAACACCAAAGGCGCGCAGCGATTTGATCTGACCATCGGACACTATGACCACCGCAACCCCGGGCACATAGGGGGCGATTTTGGTGGCCACATAGTCTTCAAAATGGGTGACAAAGGATTCCGGGTTGCCATCGGGCAGGCGCGGCGCGCGCACCTGGGCGGTGGTTATCAGTGGAATCTGCGGCGTCGGCCGAATTACTTTCGACTCGGTCGCCTCTGCTTTGGCGAGTGACGC
>CBIMZH010000169.1:0-6248 GCA_966248255.1 uncultured Cellvibrio sp. | reverse complement strand
GGCACCTATCTGCCGCTCGATTTCCTCGCGGGTTTCGCGCAGGCTGCGCTTGAGACGACCCAGCCAGAGACCTACAGTGCGCACAGTGCCGGGCAGTTGCTCTGGGCCTATAACCACCAGCGCCACCACCAGGCAGATGAGGATTTCACCAAAACCTATATCAAACACAGGCGCTGCTCACTCAGTGCTTTTGTTCGGTTTTTTCGCTGCTGGTACTGGTAGATGCGGCAGCACTTTTGTCCTCTACGGATTTAGCCGCTTCATCTTTTTTGTCGGCCTTGTCTTCATCCGCATCGCTTATGGAGTTTTTAAAGCCTTTGATCATTTTGCCCATGTCGCTGCCCAGGCTGCCCAAGCGCTTGGTGCCAAACAGCAACACTACGATTACCAAAACAATAAGCAATTGCCAAATGCTGATACCACTAATGCCCATAATCTGTTCCTCTGCAAAAAATTATTGGTTGCGCGATGCTTTTTCGGCGTGGCCGGAGACATCAAAGCGGCGCGCTAATTCGTTGAGTACTGCATCCGCCGACTCGCCCAGGTGCGAGAGCATCACCAGGCTGTGAAACCAGAGGTCGGCCGTTTCGTAAATCAGGTCAGAGTTGTCGCCGCTGACCTGGGCATCCTTGGCGGCGAGAATGGTTTCGGTGCACTCTTCGCCCAGTTTTTCCAAAATTTTGTTTAAGCCTTTGTTGTGCAGGCTGGCCACATAGGAGCTCTCGGCATTGGCGTTGGCCTTGCGCGCTTCGAGGATCTGGGTCAGCTGCTGCAGAATATCGTTGCTCATTCGCTCTCTACCTAAATTGACTCTTTCGCTAATTAGTAAATCTCGCTCGGGTCTTTTAACACCGGGTCGACGGTTTCCCATTCGCCCTGGTTAAACACCCGATAAAAACAGGATTCGCGCCCAGTGTGGCAGGCGATGCCGCCAATCTGCTCAATTTGCAGCACTATCACATCGGCGTCGCAGTCCAGGCGTATCTCCTGCACTTTTTGCGTGTGACCGGAACTTTCGCCCTTGTGCCAGAGCTTGTTGCGCGAGCGCGAAAAGTACACTGCCTCGTGTTTTTCGGCGGTTAAGGCCAGGGCTTCGCGGTTCATCCAGGCCATCATCAAAATACGTCCGCTGGCGGCGTCCTGGGCTATGGCCGGCACCAGGCCATCACTGTTCCAGTTTACGCTATCAAGCCAAGAGGCTGAGCTTGAGTCTGTTGAGTTTTGCATAGCTTTAACATTTTTTACGGTATTGGAGTTGGTCGCTAGTCAGGCTTGGAGTGCCAGTAGCGCCTTGAGTGCATTATCGCGCAAATGTGTCGGGTTGATACTGCCGACTATGGCACTGCTCACCCCGGGTTTGCCCAGCGCCAGGCGCAGCGCCTCGGCTACAGGGTCTAAATGCGGCGGCGCATCATGGCAGATATGGCCGCTGGCGAACACTTTTTTTAGTAGCACGCCCTTGCCCAGCTGGGCGCAGCGGTCAATTACCGCCTCCTCGCCGCGCGCTTCGGCGTTAAAGGTGACCATCACCGCATCGCAGAGTTCGGCCGCCAGCAATCCGCCCTCCAGGGTTTTGGTGGAGGCGCCATAGGCGCGTATCCAGCCCTCGCGCTTTAACTGCTCCAGGGTGGCGACCACTGGCGTCTGGCCGAGTACCTGCAGGTCATTGCCGTCGGAGTGAATCAGCACCAGGTCGAGATAATCGGTATTGAGCCGGCGCAGGCTGCGCTCAACACTTAAACGCGTGTGTTTGGCGCTAAAGTCGAACCAGGATTTGCCCTGGTCGGAATGCTTGTCCGCTTCAAATTCCTCGCCCACCTTGGTGGAAATCACCCAGTCCTGACGGCCTTTTTTAAGCAGGCCGCCGAGGCGCTCCTCGCTATAGCCATAGGCGGGGGCGGTATCCAGCAGGTTCAGGTTGAACTCGCGGCAGATATCCAGCAGCTGGCGCAGCTGCTCGTCGCTGGGCAGGGCAAAGGCGCTGGGGTATTTCACCCCCTGATTGCGGCCGAATTTAACCGTGCCCAGGCCCAGAGGGCTAATGCGCAGGTCGGTTTGGCCAAGGGCGCGCTGGGGCAACATTATTCGCTCTCCTCATCGTCAGCGGCGGGGAAGAGTTTGGCGATACGCTCCTCTTCGCTGATCGGCGGGGGGAAGGCCAGATCCCAGGGCGTGCGCGCAATGGGCGCAAGCGGCAGGTCGAGCCTGGGCTGAGGGGATGCACCTGGTGTCAGGCCGCGTTCGCGCAGTAATTCGAGTGTCTGATTGGCAAAATTGGGCGCCAGGGTCAGCTTGGTGGGCCAGCCCACCAGCAGGTTGGCGGCGCCTGCGGCAGCGGCAACAAAGGCCTTGTCCGGGCGCACCAGGCCTGGCTGGCGCGGTTCGGCGCGCACCACCGGCAAGGTCGCCCAGTCGGCGCTCGCCAGGTTGACCCAGGGAATCAGCTCGGCCAACTCGGCTTTGGCCAGCTCGATAAGGTCCTCGGCGGCCATGGTTGCGCCTTTTTCCGCCAGGCTGCCGCCCAGATACCAGATGTGTTCGCCGTGGGGCAGGCGATGGCTGGAAATGGTCAGCCGCGGGCTGGTTTCGGCGCCCAGACAGTGGCCGTAAAAATCAAAGCCGTAGCTGTGTTTCACCATCACCTGCTGCAGTGGCCGAATTTGCATTGCGGGGGCGCTCAAACCCAGTTGATCAAGCAGCTGGGCGTTACCTTTTCCGGCGGTAAAAATAAATTGCTTGGCGTTGATGGTCAGCGGCTGGTCGCCCTGGTTCAGCGTCAGTGAAATCTGCTCCTGGGTATCTCGCTGCAGCTCTGCCGCTTGCCAGTCGATCAAATAGCAACAGCCTTCGATATTGTTCGCCAGGTTGGCCACCAGGCTGGGCACATCTATCACCAGATCTTCAAGCTTATAGAGGCTGCCGCTGAACTCGCTGGTGCGCAGCAGCGGTGGGCGACGGTCGGGGTGGACAGCTTCGACGCGACCGCGGGTGAGTTTACTGGCGAGGAAGCTGGTTACTCGGCTGGCAACTGTCTCGCTCGACCACATAAAAAAGTGATCGCTGAGGATACGTGTGTGGCGCAGGTCGACATCGCCATCGCCGCAGAGGCAGTCGCGCCAGTGGCGGGGCATTTCAGCTATGGCCTCGGAGGCGCCAGTGAGGGCGCCGGTCAGGGTGTATTTCATGCCGCCGTGGATCATCCCCTGGGAGGCGAAGGTCTGCTCGCTGCCCAGCGCCCGCTGTTCAAACAGCAGGACCGAAAAACCCGCCTGGCGCGCGCGATTGGCCAGCCAGAGGCCAGCGACACCGCCGCCGATAAGGACTAAATCAACACAAATACTTGAGGCTGGGGTGGCCATGGGCGGCTATTTGGCTCCGGGAAATAACAATTTGCTGCAAAAAAGACGCGCATTATAAGGCCTAGGGCACACAAATGCTTAGCCTGGCCGCTGTCGTCGAGTTGATCTCGCAATAGCCGCTGGTAAACTGCGGGCTGATTAGCGGAAGAATTCTATGTCATTGAAATTATTGTTGACCGAAACAGGCACACCCCTGGGCGATGCGCTTTTACAAGATTTGGAGCGCGAGCCCTATAACCTGCTGCTGCCCAGCGCGGCGGAGTTGGACTGGATGGATCCGCAAGCGGTCAGCCAGTATATCGAGCAGAAACGCCCCGAAGTGGTTATCAATAATCTCGCCTGGGAGGCGCTGGGCACAGACGCTGGGCGGGCGCGCTATCTCGCTACAGCCAATCATCTGGCAGCCGCCTGTGGCGCGGCCGACATTCCCCTGATTCAGCTGTCTAGCTATCAGGTGTTCAGCGGTGACAGCAAAAGCACCCACGGTGAAAAAGATGCGCTCAACCCCCAGGCGGAGCCTGGTATTACTCTGGCTGCGGCCGAAGCCAAGCTGGCCGAGCTGGCGCCGCGCCATATCTGTTTGCGCTTTAGCTGGTTGATTGGCCCCTATGGCGACAACCTGCTGTCGCGCCTGCTCAGCGGTTACCTTGGCGGTCAGGCGGTCAAGGCCAACCGCCGCCTGCGCGGTGCGCCCACCACCTATGCCGATGGAGTGAGGGTGGCAATTGCCCTGGTCAAGCAGATCAGCTGCGGCGCCGACAACTGGGGCATCATGCATTACTGCTCGGGTGATATGTGTACTCAGGAGGAGTTCGCTGAACAGCTGTTGCAGCTGTTGATCCAGCAGCAGTTGCTCACCGCCGAGCCCAGCCTGACCATAGTCGATGAGGATCCGGGCGCAGAGCCGGTTAGCGCCATACTCACCTGTCGTCAGGCTCGCGATGGTTTTGGTATTCAGCAGCGCTCCTGGCGCCCGAGCTTATTGCCGCTGGTTAAACAGTGGCTGCACAACCAGACGCAGCACTAGGCGAGCAGTGACAAGCTGCAAATAAAAAAGCGAGCCTTGGCTCGCTTTTTTGTTTTTGGACTGGGGTGTTGAACTGGAGTGTTGCGCTAGTGTTTAAAACTGGTATTTGGCTTCCACCAGAATGTATTGCGAGGACCAGATGGCCTGGTAGCTCATGCCTGGGGTGAATTTATCTACACCTGAGTGGCCTTCGCCCTTGATCAGGGTCATAAAGCCATTGCTCAACTGGTCCTTAACTACAACCGAAAGCTTTTTGCTGGTGCTTTCCAGGGCGCGGAATTGAGTGGTGATCAGGCTTTCATCGCTGCTGCTGGCGGGAAGTTCAAAGTAGCCGCGGGTTTTGTTGATTATGTCTTTGGCTGCCTGGCTAAGCAGTGGTTTTGCAGCTTTGCTGTCTTCGCATAGGCCAATCTGGTGCAGGGCGCCACAGCCCAGCCCGGAAATTATGGCCAGCAGGCGCAGCCAGCGGCGGCAAACCGCAGTTTTGACAAATCCTTTGGCGCAGTGCGGCAATCCGGTTGCTTGGATCATCTGCAGACTTGTCATGGTGCTGAACCTGTGAATATTTAACTTAGGTTCAGTTTGCCTTTGGCCCTGGTTAAATTCTGTCAACCAGTACTTTTTTTTAGATGAGTTATTTATAGATCCTTCTATATCGCTAACTTTTCTATAAAAGCTATAACCAAGTGACTAATGTCAGCAAGATTACCCTGACAAAAGTAATAGTTTGACGCTTAATTTTGCTTTTCGTGTTTGGAGGGCAATAAAAAAGGCGAGCACCTGGCTCGCCTTTTTTATTGCTTTGGGCTGGGCTTAAACGCGCTGGAACACCAAAGTGGCGTTGGTGCCGCCAAAGCCGAAGCTATTGGACATAACGCGGTTGAGCTTAACGCCGTCCTGACGCTCAAGCACAATCGGCATACCTTCGGCTTCAGGGTCAAGCTGCTGGATATTGGCCGAGGCACAGATAAAGTCGTTTTCCATCATCAGCAGGCTGTAGATGGCTTCTTGCACGCCAGTCGCACCCAGGCTGTGGCCGGTCAGCGATTTGGTTGAGCTGATGGGGGGGATCTTGTCGCCAAAGGTTTCTTTCACAGCGCGCAGCTCGGCCAGGTCGCCTACCGGGGTGGAGGTGCCGTGGGAGTTGATGTAGTCGATGTTGCCATCAACGCTGGCCAGAGCCTGCTTCATGCAGCGAATGGCGCCTTCACCAGAGGGGGCAACCATGTCGTAGCCGTCAGAGGTGGCGCCATAGCCAACTACTTCAGCGTAAATTTTGGCGCCGCGGGCTTTGGCGTGTTCGTACTCTTCCAGCACCAGGCAACCGCCGCCGCCAGCGATAACAAAACCGTCGCGCTCAGCGTCATAGGCGCGCGAAGCTTTATCCGGGGTTTCGTTGTATTTGGTAGAGAGGGCGCCCATGGCATCAAAGAGTGCAGTCAGAGTCCAGTGCTCTTCTTCACCGCCACCGGCGAAAACCACATCCTGCTTACCCAGTTGGATCAGCTCCATGGCGTTGCCGATACAGTGAGCACTGGTGGCGCAGGCGGAGGAGATGGAGTAGTTAACGCCCTTGATTTTAAAAGGGGTAGCCAAGCAGGCGGAGGTGGTGCTGCCCATGGTTTGGGTTACGCGGTAAGGGCCAACGCGCTTGAGGCCTTTTTCGCGCAGTATGTCGGCTGCTTCCACCAGATTTTTGGAGGAGGCGCCGCCGGAGCCCATGATGATGCCGGTGCGCTCGTTAGAGACTTGCGCTTCGCTCAGGCCAGAGTCGGCAATGGCGTCCTGCATGGACAAAAAGGCGTAAGCCGCGGCATCGCCCATAAAGCGCAGCACTTTGCGGTCAATGCGCTCGGCCAGGT
>CBIMZH010000168.1:0-6311 GCA_966248255.1 uncultured Cellvibrio sp. | reverse complement strand
TCCATCACTATGTGAGCGACCTGATCAATGTGATAGATATGCAGGCTATTCGCGAATCGGGCGTGAAAATGGGCGCTAACCCATTAAGTGGTGCAGGCGTAAGTTACTGGAATGCGATTGCCGACCATTACGATTTAAACTTGCACTTGATTAACGACACAGTCGACAAAACATTTTCATTTATGACCGCGGACTGGGACGGAAAAATCCGCATGGATCCTTCCTCGTCATACACCATGCAATCCATGGTGGCAAACCGCAACCTCTATGACATAGCCTTTGCCTGTGATGCCGACCACGATCGCCACGGCATAGTTGCGCCTAGTTGTGGGCTGTTACCACCCAATCATTATTTGGCGGTTGCTATTGAGTACCTTTTCCAAAATCGCCCTCAGTGGAAACAAGATACGGCCATTGGTAAAACGGTGGTTAGCTCGGCAATGATCGATAAGGTCGCACAAAAGCTGGGGCGTAAACTCTACGAAGTTCCCGTAGGGTTTAAATGGTTTGCGCCTGGCTTATTTGATGGCAGCTTGGGCTTTGGCGGTGAAGAGAGCGCAGGCGCGTCCTTCTTGCGTTTGGACGGCAGCGTTTGGACCACCGATAAAGACGGCATTATCCCCTCATTGCTTTCAGCGGAAATCAAAGCCAAAACTGGCCGTGACCCTGGCGAGTGCTACAAGCTTTTAGCGGATGAATTTGGTCATGCGGCCGAAAGCCGCGTAGAGGCGCCAGCAAATACAGCGCAGAAAAAAGCCCTGTCTAAATTGTCACCAGAGCAAATCACCTCTACTGAATTGGCCGGCGACAAAATTGAGCAAATCCTTACCAAAGCACCCGGCAATGATGCCGCTTTTGGCGGTATAAAAGTCATGAGCAAAAATGGCTGGTTCGCCGCTCGCCCCTCGGGTACCGAAGAGATTTACAAAATCTACGCCGAGAGTTTTAAAGGCAAGGAGCATTTACAGCAGTTAATTGGTGAAGCGCAAAAAATTGTTGATAAAGCAATTTCCTAAGCCAACTTCAATATCCGCCAGATATAAAAAAGGCCGCATGATTTGCGGCCTTTTTTATATCTGCTCAATATTTTGGCAATGGAATGCGCTCCGACTCACCAGGAACCTGAGGGAACTCATCCCGTTCCCAGCGCTCGCCAGCCTCACGCAACCAGGCTTTATTGGAGGCAACAAAATTCCAGAATATAAAGCGCTCACCGGCAATTAGATCACCACCGAAAATCATTACCCGCGCTGCGCAACCTGCCGTTAGCACATCGCCCTGCTCCACCAGTGCCAAGTGCGCCAGTGGCAGGTTTTCACCGTTCAACTTCAATTCGCCTTCGGCCAGGTAAATTGCCATCTCCTGGGCATCGAAGCTTAAGGGAAATTCGCTATTCGCATCCAACTGCAAATCTATATAAAGCGTTGGGCTGGCGGTAACGACCGGCGACTCGACGCCAAGGGCGCGACCAATCAACACCCGCACCGAATAATGCTCGCCACTAACCTCTGGAATTTGTGCCGCGTCGTAATGTGAAAATGCCGGGTCGCAGTGCTCAACGTCCAGTGGCAAAGCCAACCAGGTTTGTATACCCTCAACCGGCACTCCCGTTTGGCGAATATCATGTGGAATCCGCTCTGAATGAACAATCCCCTTACCTGCCGTCATTAAATTGATAGCGCCAGGTTCAATCAGCTGCACAGAGCCCAAACTGTCTCTGTGCATCATCCCTCCGCTAAATAAATATGTAACAGTCGCCAGGCCAATATGCGGATGCGGCCTTACATCATCGCTGGTTTTATCCAGGGAAAAACTGGCTGGGCCCATGTGATCAAAAAAGATAAAGGGCCCTACACGCTGCTTGTGACGTGAAGGCAATACCCGCTTAACACTAAAGCCGATATCCTGAATTCGCGGTTCTATCACAAGCTTCATGGTGATTACTCCCAAGTACCGAAAATACAAATAGTGCCGAAAACACAAATTTAAAAAACGAACAGACTATTTCTTGTTGGGCGACAGTAGCCCTTGCTGATTACAAATAGCCACTGTGTACTAATAATTTTTTGAGCACGTTGCCAGCCTCGTTGACGCCACCAATCTAACAACTCCATACCCCGCCTGTCGTGCTCATTTTTTTGTCTCATTGTGGGCGATATTTTAACGTTACTGCGTTTCTTGTTGGCGGGCTTTGCGCATTTGACCTAATAGACGCAATACCATCCAGAGCAAAGCAATGACCGCGGCGCACAAGGCGCTCCAAAAGCCCCAGGTTCGCCAAGAGAAGTTATTTACGTGACGCTGGGCGGGTTGATTCGCATCCAACAGCGGCGCTAAGGCCCTATTTTGCCATTCAATATGTTTACCTTGAGTAAGCTGAGCAAGTATTTGCGCGCTGGTGGACTGACTGGGCCCATTTGCCTCTGAATCCAAAACCACACGAAAAGGTGGCTGGGCATTTGCAATAAAGCGCAATCGATCTTGCAAACGCGAAAACACTAATTTGGGTTGAACTTGGCCGGCAGTTGCCTCAGCCAATTCAATTCGCCAATAAGTATCACTGTTGGCGTAGCAATCAATCGCAGCTGAATGTTGCCAGGCTTCTCCCAGTTGGGCGTTAAACCAGTTGCCATCATAAAGAAGGTGCCAGGGCTGATTGCGATTGGCTTTGGAGAAGATACGCAGCTTATCACCGTAGATGTATTGGCTGAGATTTACACTAATTTGTGTAGCCCCTGCGATATCCTCGCGCTCATATTCCCATGCAGTGACAGGCTCACCGCGGAGTGTACTGGCGGCTCTAAGCGCGGATTGTTGATCATCCGCCAGCTCACCGGCCTGCTCCCAGGTCTCGGTAAAGTTCATCATGGACAAATTCTGGTGCGCGATTGCCTTAATGCCCTTAAGCACAAACTCTTCAGGAGCATCGGCAAAGTCAATGCGTAAAAAGCGAAAATCCCTGGCTGCGAGCTTTAGCTGTATTTTATCCAGGAATAATTGCTTGCCTGTATCTTGATTGCTCTCGCTGGAATTGTGCAAACGACTCAAGGTGGAAGTGGCTAGGAACTGCCAGTCCTGCAAGCTGTTGGACGCACTAACCGTCACAGGCACCAAGTGGTTTTGGCTGGAAGACAACCAGTCGAACTGCAATTCGTCTATAGCTTGGGTGACGCCATTTAAATCCACCAGATAAAAACCAGCCTGGACTTCATGATTGGCTTGAGATTGAGATTGCGCAAATTCCAGCTGCAAGCTGTGCGCATCCAAGGTGAGTTTATCCAGGCTAAGTTTTTGCAAATCCGCTGTAGTAGCGCCCTTGGGAATCTGGAAAAACGCTAAATTAAAGTCCTGGATTTTTGTTTGACTCTCAGCTTCCGGTTTTGCCAGTGCAAAGGGCAATAGATTGCCTTTGGCATCTAGCACGCGCAAACCTGAAAGCTGCGCATCCTGCGCGTATTTATAGATTTCGTGACCCAGGAAAACCTGTAAATAGATATTCTGATCAGGCGCATCCGCAGTAGCCGATTGAGTCATATCAATCTGATAGACAGAGATAGGCTCTGCCTGCGCATAAGCGCCCATAGCGGCAATAAGTAGAATCAACAAGCGGTTTAGCATTTTGGTTCGTCCTGATTTTTCCGGCGCGATTTTTATTAAGCTTCTGGCAGGTCGACAGTTTGAATTTTTTTTGCTGGCATAGGGGAGAGGTAGCCAATTATCAGCATAAGCGCACCTACAGCAACAAATGAAATTATACCGGCGAGAGTACCGCGACCGGACATATCCTTGAATACCAGCTTCAATATGATCACCACCAACAGGCTC
Source organism: uncultured Cellvibrio sp. (assembly GCA_966248255.1). Taxonomy (GTDB): domain Bacteria; phylum Pseudomonadota; class Gammaproteobacteria; order Pseudomonadales; family Cellvibrionaceae; genus Cellvibrio. The sequence continues at coordinate 2,486 of CBIMZH010000168.1, read as the reverse complement.
ACGCCCAGCAGCCAGAGTTGGCGCTGCTGCCAGCGGCGTGCAGTGTTCATTATTACCAGAGCACAAAGCCCCCAAAGAATCGACAATGCCATTTGTACCAGGCTGGAGTTCCACAGCCCCAGGGCTGTGTAGTCTATTGCCAGATAGTGGTGAATGGCCCGCAACATCACCAGATTTAACCAGGCGAATGCGAGGACTCCCGGCAGACCAAAAGCAAAGGCTTTGGGCGCTGCGCGCAGGGCAAAGAAGTCTCGTTTAACCCAGTACACAACCATTACCACCAGGCCTGCCTGTGTTATGTCCAAGGGGTTAATGAGCGGCAAATACAATTGCGCGCCCTGCCCCGATAATTGACTGGCAAAGAAAAACCAGATCAGCAGGAGAAGCGCCAAAGGTGCAGGAATATAGTGGCGATAATCTTTTGCATAAGGCGCAAATGGCCAAATTTCCTTGGGGGCCAGCGCCAGCAGAAACAACATAGGTAGGGCCAAGCCTATAAACCAGGCTGTCGCGGCGCTTAGCTCACTCCAGGCGAATTGATTTTCCCAGGCATTAAGCTGCCACACAATCAGCATGATAAAAAACCAGGCGGTGAGTACATGAAAACTGCTGACCAGATTAAGCGAAAGGCTTTGTCGTTTTAGCCACAGAAACCTGTATTGCAACGCAAAAAATAGCGGCAGTGCCAACCAGCCAAAATTGGCCAAAGGGCTGAGGTTATGACTGGTGAAGATGACTTCTCCCAGGCTGATCAGGGCCACAAACGCAACCAAAGGCAGGAGTGTGTAGCCCAAACGATTCAGGCCTGGCCAACGCATCCGCCGACTAAGCCACAGACAGGTCGCGCAAGATGCACTCAGCAGCAGAATTGAACTGGCGAAGTGCCATTGCGTGTCGATATGGCCATCAACTTCGATCGCCATAGCCCAAAGCCACCAACCCCAACCAATCAGCATCACCAAGAGTTGCAGGGATTTTTCCAGGGCTGTTATTGAATTGGCATAAGAGTTTAACAAGTAGGCAATAGCCAAAGCGGTAAATGCGAGCAGGCTTAGGCTTAAAAAGTCGCCGCTAAGCAGCGGGATCACCCCTGCCCTTGGCTCGCCCGTCAATAGCAGCGAAAAGGCGGCGGCGATATGCAGTAAATAGCCAGCTGCTCGAGGCAGACGGCGAGCTTGACGCATGCCGATCCAAAGCAGGCCGCTGGCTTCCAGCGCCCAGGATGCAGAGGTCCACTGCGCGCCTAAAGCCAAAGGTATGGTGAGCGTGGTAAAGCAGATAGCCAGCGCGATAAAACTTTCAATCAGTGCCTGGTGACTTAAGCGATACCTGGCCCATAGCAATTTAGCTAGCAAGGAATACACCAGCGCGAGAATAAAAGCGCTGACTGCCAAGCCATATTCCGTGTGTTTAAGTAGCGCTGTTTGCAAACCAAACGCAACGATTGGCAAGCCGAATACCAGGCTGGCATCTACCAAGCCGGTTAATTTGGGTGGCTGTTTAAGGGAAAATAAAATGGCTACCAGCAGATAAAGCGCGAAGTAAGCGACAAGGAACGGCTGGGTACTGGTGTAATAAGCGGGTTGATATTGCAACAGGCCCCAAGCCGAGCTAATCACAAACGTAAAGACAAAGCCTATCCAATTAAGCATGCGCCAGGTTTTAAACCAGGCGATGGCCAGTACACCCAGGTTAAGTACCAGATAGTAACTGAACAGTCCCACATGGTTGCCTGTGCCATCAGAGGTAAGTAAGGGCGCGAGGAAGCCACCCGCTGTTGCCATAAGCGCTAGCACCTGAGCATTTTGCAAGAGCGCTAGCGCCGCGCCCAAAACGACAACCAAAATCATAATGACCAGCGCTGCGCTCAAGGGCATAAGGCTAAACATTTTTGCGGCGGCAAATAGCGTCAGGTAGAGCGCAGCAACGCCACCGCCCTGCAACACCAAACCATAGCCAGCTTCTTTGTGCCGGGTTTTCCAACCAATGGCCACCAGCGCAATGGCCACCAGCGAAATAATCGAGAGGCGAAGTTCAACAGGAAACAACCCCTGGCCAGCGGCGTACTTGGCTAAAAAACTTAAACCAAAAAACATCACCACCATACCCGCGCGCACGATTGGATTGCCCTTGGTAAAGAAATCGCGCACCAGGGTAAAGGCTTTGCTTATGGGATCTGTCGACTGATAGGATTGCGGTGGGACTTGCGCTGTTTGTGCGGCCTTGTCAGTGCCGGACATTGCGTTATTTGCAGTGGTAACTTCAGTTGCAATTTGAGCCGGTTGATTGCTTGCAACAGCGCTTTCTGGTAACTCCAACTCAAGGCTAGCATCCGTCCCGGTGTTTGAGGATGGGTCCCTGGCTACAGCTGTTGGCTGCGCAACACCTGTTTGTGCTAACACCGGATTTTGTGCTTGCGGCGAATTAGCCTGATGCGCTGCACTAGACGCAGCTTGACCGGTTTTCTGTTCCAGCTGGCGGCGCCA
>CBIMZH010000167.1:0-6314 GCA_966248255.1 uncultured Cellvibrio sp. | reverse complement strand
TACAACCCGGCCGCGCCGCAAACCGCGCAGCAGGTTTTACAACAGGTGCGCGCGCAGGTGGCGGTAATGCTGCCGCCAGAGTTCAACCGTTTTGAAAACAGCTTCAGCCATATTTTTGCCGGCGGTTACGCGGCAGGTTACTACAGCTACAAGTGGGCCGAGGTGCTCTCCGCCGATGCCTATTCGCGCTTTGAAGAGGAGGGCATTTTCAATCGCGATACCGGCGAGAGCTTCCTCAATGAAATTCTGCAGCAGGGCGGCAGCCGCGCGCCTATGGAATTGTTTAAAAGCTTCCGCGGCCGCGAGCCGCAAATTGATGCGCTGCTGCGTCACTCGGGTATTGAAGTTGCCAATCACGGGGAGGCCGCCTGATGGCTTACAGCACTAAACGCCGCTTTGTTGCCGGCGCCGTCTGCCCGCGCTGTTCGGCGATGGACAAGATTGTGGTCTACAGCGAAGAGGGCAAGGACTACCGCGAGTGTGTCGCCTGCGGCTACAAAGATGAAATGCGTTTCCAGCAGCAACAGCGCGAGCTGGAAACCCGCGTCAATCAAACGGAACAGGATAAACAAGAGGCAGTTCAGGTAGTCACTATTCTGCCTTTTGATCCCTCAACAAAAAAATAGGCGCCAGAATTTGGCGCCTTATTTTCTTACTTTTCTGCGTTAACTCTTCCTACCAAGCCTGGCGGCAGTTGCGCTGTCGCCAGACGCTTTAATCTTGTTTGCATGTAAAAACGATTTGACAGATCAAATACTATTTATCTGTTTTATAAGGGATTTTTACGGATTTTTTGCAATCTGCAGTTACCAAAATTCCCAATTTTCACGCCTGAATAAGGCTTGCTTAAGCTGGCGCTTAAGAAGCTTGTAGTCAATTTGTATATATGCTATTCCTATTGACACGCACTAGTACACAAGAGTTCCCATTCCATAGATATAAATCGGGAACTAATCAACCGGCGACTAGTGCCCCAGCAATCAGCGTTAACCATGAGATAGCAATAATAAATTGCAGTGAGAGAGCAGCGGGGGAGCACACCTCGCGACAAAGCAGCATACAACAGCGCCTAACACATCTATGCGTGCAGAAATCCTCAAGGTTTCTGGCGTCTAGACAATGCAAATCCTGAACATAAGTAATCCAAATAAAGGAGAGCTCCATGCATAACAAAAAACAGTTCAACAAGAAATTGTTGGCAAGCGTTATTACCTCTACTGCCCTGATCGGTTTTAGCGGTATGGCTCTGGCACAGGACGAGGGTTCGGTCGAAGAAGTTCTGGTAACCGGTATTCGCGCGAGTCTGGAAAGGTCTATGGACACCAAGCGCAATTCAGCCGGTGTGGTAGATGCCATTACCTCGGAAGATATGGGTAAGTTCCCCGATACCAACCTGGCGGAATCTCTGCAGCGTATTAGCGGTGTATCTATCGACCGTGTTAACGGCGAAGGTTCACGCATTACTGTGCGCGGCTTTGGCGGCGACAACAACATGGTTACCCTCAACGGCCGCATGATGCCCGCCGCCAGTGTTTACGGTGGTGGTAGTGGTGCAGCGGGCACCTATGGCGGCGCGACCCGCGCTTTTGACTTTGCCGATCTGGCCTCAGAAAGCGTTGCCGGCGTAGAAGTGTATAAAACCGGTAAGGCGAACATTGCCACAGGCGGTATTGGTGCCACAGTAAACATCAAAACGGCCAAGCCGCTGGATCACGATGGCTTTAAAGCCTCAGTGGGCGCCAAGGCGTTAATGGACACCACTAATCGCACTGGCGACGATGTCACCCCGGAAATTTCCGGTCTGTTCAGCTGGGCTGATCAGGATGCGGGCTTTGGTGTTGGTCTGACCGTCAGCCACCAGCAGCGCGATTCTGGCTCCAGCGATATCTCTGAAAACAACTGGAACATTGGTGTTTGGGATAGCGATGTTGCGCTCACTCAAAACAAAGGCCTTTATTCCTTTGCCGATGGCGCCACCATCACCAATCAGCCTAAAGAAGGCCAACTCTACGCGCGTCCTAACGACCTGCGCTATGCGTTCTCCGATATCGAGCGCACCCGTAACAACGCTCAGCTGACTCTGCAATGGGCGCCTACCGACAAGATTACCGGCACTTTGGATTACACCTATGCCGATAACGACATCATGGAGCGCCGCGGTGAGTCCACCAGCTGGCTGGCCAACGGTAACTCAATTGACGAAGTTGTGTTTGATAACTCAGGTGCTGTAGCTGCGCCTCTGTACATCCACGAAGTTGCCGGTCCACGCGACCAGGGTTACGAGCAACAACTGCGTCACCAGGACAACACCCTTAACTCGATTGGCTTTAACCTGGACTTCCAGGTCACTGACAATCTGGCCCTGAACTTCGACGCCCACGACTCCAAAATGGAGAGTTTGCCCGTAGGTCCAGGCAAGTCAGGTGAAATTGCCACCTCTATCGCCACCCACAGTCAGGTTGCGCACTGGTTGGACTTCAGCGGCTATGCGCCTCTGTTTGGCCAAACCACTAACGACGGCTTCCTTGCCGGTCGCGAAAACGGCAACGGCAATGGTATTGATGACGTAGGTGATATCGGCTCCCAGGTAGTGCGTGTGGCCTATGCCGACCAGATCAACGAAATCAAAGAATACCGTTTGGACGGCGTGCTCAAGTTCGACAATGGCCACTTCGACTTTGGTGTGCAGTCGCGCGATATGGTTAACACTGCCCGCGCCTCCAGCCGCTACATGGCTATGGGTGACTGGGGTGTGGCCAATGTTGGCGACGTGCCTGCCGACCTGATTACACCTTTCAACCTGGCTGACTTCGACAGCTTTAACACCTCCAAGTCTTACCAGGGCGGTTTTAAAGGCAATGCCGAAGACATAGCTGCCTCGCTGGTGAACACCTATGATCCAGATGGCAGCAAAGGCTATTGCGTTTGCTACGACCCAAGCTTCAGTACCAATAACCACGTAGAAGAGAAGACCACGTCGGCTTACTTCCAAGTGGGTGTAGAAGGTCAATTGGGCGACCTGCCCTTTAACCTGTTGACGGGTCTGCGCTATGAAACCACCGATGTAAACTCCTCTTCACTGGTTAAGCCGCCCGCCTACCTGCTGTGGCAGGACGACAACGACTTCCAGGTGGATTACACCGGCCAGGAACTGGTGCCCTTCAACGTAAATGCCAGCTACGACAACCTGCTGCCCAGCCTGGACTTCGATCTGGCCTTTACCGATGACTTGAAAGGTCGTTTCTCTTACAGCCAGACTATTGCCCGTGCACCCTATGGTTCGCTGAGCGCCTCGGTTAGCAACTTCAGTTCCGGCGGCGGCTCTACCGCTAACGGTGCTATCCGCACTGCGGATGCCAGTAACCCAGCGCTGCTGCCACTCAAGTCAGACAACTTCGACCTGAGCCTGGAGTGGTACTACGGCGATTCCAGCTATGTGTCTGCCGGTGTGTTTGAGAAGCGCGTAGTTAACTTTATCGGTACCGAGAAAGTGACCAAGCAGCTGTTTGGTATCCTCGATCAAACCAATGCCAACAGCCCTCGCGTAAAAGCGGCAGTAGCCGCCCTCAATGCCGGTAACTATGGTGTGAACGACGCCAGCCTGTTCACCATGATGGCGATTCTGGACCACCCAGAGGCCTTCCCAGGCGGCGCGGCGGATTACGATGGCACTGAAGCGCAACACCAGTCAGTGGCCACGGCTTACGACATTATCCCCGAGAGTGGTGATGTGGTATCCGACTGGCTGGTTAGCCAACCCACCAACAACAAAGAAGCCAAGATTTACGGTGCCGAGTTTGCGGTACAACACTTCTTCGGCGACTCTGGTTTTGGTGTCCAGGCTAACTACACGCTGGTGCGCGGTGATATCGGCTTTAACAATGCCGCAGAGCCAGGTGTGACTCAGTTTGCCCTGCTCGGCCTCAGCGATACCGCCAACCTGGTAGGTATTTATGAGAACAACGGCTTGCAAGCACGTATCGCCTACAACTGGCGCGGTGAGTTCCTGCGCAGCGCCAGCCAGGGCAGCTCGAAAAACCCGATCTACACCGAGGCTTACAGCCAAATCGACGCCAACGTTAGCTACGAGTTGACTGACAACCTGACTATCTCCCTGGAAGGTATCAACCTGACCGGTGAAGACCGTCGCGACCACGGCCGCACCAGCAGCATGGTTGAATACATGGTTGACCTGGGCCCACGCTACACCCTGGGTGCGCGCTACACTTTCTAATCCATACCCATGGTTTAACAAGTTGTAGTTAGGGAAAAAGCCGCTGGTTACAGCGGCTTTTTCTTTTGTATCATCGCCATTCAAATAACAAGGGAACCATTATGAGCAGCCTGGAAACCCTCAATAATATCGATCATCAGGATCTGCGCGTCGCCAGCCTGCTTGACCCGGCGTTTGGCCATAACTCGGGCCTGGTGCTGGTTTTCCCCAGCGAGTTTGCCGACTTGCAGCGCGAGTACCCCATACTGCTGCAACAGCAGCCGGGTACGGGCCAGTTCCGCGCCTTGGCACTGCTTGGCTTGCAGCCGGACGAGAATTTATTTTTGCGCGATGGCCGCTGGCTGGGGCGCTACCTGCCCGCCATAGTCGCCAAAGGCCCTTTTGTCATAGGTATTGAAGACCAGTCACTTCAGGGCGGCGAAGAGAATGCCCTGGTAGTTAAACTGGATATGGCCGACCCGCGCGTTAACCATCCGCAGGGGCAGCGGTTGTTTTTAGAGTTTGGCGGTAATACGCCCTACCTGGAGCAGGTTAACGCCACCCTTAACCGTATTTACCAGGGCGACCGCATCAGTGGCGCTATGTACAAAGCCTTTGCGCAATTGGAACTGATTGAGCCGGTAGAGCTGGAAATTACCCTCAATAACAATCAGCGCTATCGCCTGCAGGGCAATTTCACCATTAACCGCGACAAGCTTTACGCTCTGCGCGGCCAGGCGCTGGAGCAGTTGCATGCCAGCGGCTTTTTGGAGGCGGCCATGCATATCGCGAATTCGCTCAACAATGTGCAGCGCCTGATTGAACTGAAAAATGCCAAAAATGCCGAGCAGGGGTTGTGAGCCAGTTTATGCACCAGGTTCTATCCAGTCGCCCGCAATTCAAACCCATTCGCCAGGTCGATAATATTCGCGCCGAGGCGATCCCGGATTGGGTATATAGCTCTGAAGTGCCGCTGTTGCTCAAGGGCTTGGTCAGCCAATGGCCGCTGGTGCAAGCGGGCTTGGGCTCTGCCTGTGCGGCAATTGAGCTGCTTAAAAGCCACTGCAACGACAAGCCCGCGCCCATCTACTTTGGGGAGCCTGGGATGCGCCGCCTGGCCTATAAGCAGGATTTGAGTGGCCTGAGTTTTGAAATTAAAAAGGCCGACATCAAAGCCACGCTGGAGGAAATCCTCGCCAATCTGGATTCGCCCGCGCCGCCGCTGCGCTATATCGCCTCCAATGCTATAGAGGTGTTTTTCCCCAGCCTGCGCCAGGGCAACGACCTGCCCTTTAGCGGTGAGTATTTTGCCCAGCATCCGCTGGAGCTGGCCGACCCCCACCGCGGTATCTGGATAGGCACTTCGACCATCTCCCCCTGCCATTACGACGCCCAGAGCAATATTGCCTGTGTCGCCGTGGGCCAGCGCCGCTTTACCCTGTTTCCGCCGGACCAGGTACACAACCTCTACCCAGGTCCACTGGAGCTAAACCCCGGTGGCCCGGCTATTACCCTGGTGGATTTTGACCAGCCGGACTACGCGCGCTTTCCTCGTTTTGCCGAGGCCATTGCCGCCGGTCAGGAGGCGCTGCTGGAGCCGGGCGATGCGCTGTTTATCCCCTGCATGTGGTGGCATCAGGTGGAATCCCTCAGCCGCTTTAATGTGCTGGTCAACTACTGGTGGAACTCCTACCCCAAAATTCGCGGCCAGGCGATGAATGTGCTCTACCACGCGCTGCTCAGTATTCGCGACCGCCCGGCGCAGGAAAAACAGGCCTGGAAGCAGCTGCTCGACTACTACGTATTTGACAGCGACAGCCAGGCGGGCGAGCCAATGCCAGAGGCAGTGCGCGGCTATCTGGGCAAGATAGACGACGCCCAGGCGCGGCGATTGCGCGCTATGCTGCTGCAAAAACTCAATCGCTAAGCGCCGCCATGACTCAGCCCTCACCATTGCCCCACTTACACCCGCAGTTCGCCTATCAGGCTTACGCGGTAGGCGAGAGCAAAACGCCGCTCTTGGTCATCGACAATTTTATTGCCGGGGCCGAGGCGCTGGTGGACTATTGCCAGGCCAATAGCGCGTTTGACAATAGCGACC
>CBIMZH010000166.1:0-6335 GCA_966248255.1 uncultured Cellvibrio sp. | reverse complement strand
GTATTCCTCGAACGCTTTGTCGATAACGCCCGCCACGTAGAAGTGCAAATTTTTGGTGATGGCCTGGGCAAGGTGTTAGCCCTGGGCGAGCGCGACTGCTCGCTGCAGCGCCGCAACCAAAAAGTAGTCGAAGAAACTCCAGCACCAAATTTACCTGCGGCCACCCGCGAAAAATTATTGGCCGCCTCCGTTAGCCTGGGCGAAATGGTCAGCTACAGATCAGCCGGAACCATTGAATATATTTACGACCCGGCGCGCGATGAGTTTTACTTTTTGGAAGTTAACACTCGCCTGCAGGTAGAACACCCGATTACCGAAGCCTGCACCGGCGTGGACCTGGTTGAGTGGATGATTCTCACCGCCGCCGGCACACCGCCAAAACTGGATATAGACATTAACCCCAAAGGCGCAGCCATCGAAGTGCGCCTTTACGCCGAAGACCCAGTGCGCGACTTCCAGCCATCGCCCGGCGTACTTACTGATGTGCACTTCCCAGAGTCTGCGCGAATCGACACCTGGGTAGCGACAGGCACAGAAGTATCGCCCTACTACGACCCAATGATCGCCAAGATTATTGTCTACGGCAAAGACCGCGCCGATGCCATTGCCAACATGAGCGCTGCACTTAACGAAACTCGCGCATCAGGCATAGCCACCAACCTGGATTACTTGCGTCAAATTATCAGCACAGATTTTTTTGCCGCAGGCGATGTAGCCACCAACAAGCTGGCCAAATTTACTTATGTACCGCCGGTGGTGGAAGTGCTGCAGCCAGGCACCTACACCAGCATTCAGGATTACCCAGGCCGCGCCGGTTACTGGAGCATTGGCGTTCCGCCTTCTGGCCCTATGGATGATTACGCCTTTCGCTTGGCCAACCGCATTGTCGGCAACCACGACAGCGCCGCGGGCATCGAATACACCATTATTGGCCCCAAATTAAAATTTCACAGCGATGCAGTCATCGCTTTAACTGGCGCCAGCTGCACGCCCAAACTGGATGGCCAAGCTGTAGCGCTCTGGGCACCGGTGAGCGTTAAAGCGGGTCAGGTATTGGAGATTGGCAAAGCCGAATCTGGCTGTCGCGGTTACCTGGCCATTCGCAATGGTTTTGATGTGCCGGTTTATCTTGGCAGCCGCTCCACCTTTGCCCTGGGCCAATTTGGCGGTCACGCCGGTCGCACATTGCGCGCTACCGATATGCTGCCCATCAGCAACCCAGCGATTGCCGCCTGCACTACACCAGCACCAGCTTATGAGCCAGCCGCAGCGCCAGCCGCGTTAATTCCCAGCTACCCCAGCGAATGGGAAATTGGCGTGCTCTACGGCCCCCATGGTGCGCCCGACTTTTTTAAACCCGAAGCGATTGAGATGTTTTTCTCCACCGCCTGGGAAGTGCACTACAACTCCAACCGTTTGGGCATTCGCTTAAATGGCCCCAAGCCCACCTGGACCCGCAGCGACGGCGGCGAAGCTGGCCTGCACCCATCCAATATTCACGATACCGAATACGCCGTTGGCTCGATTAACTTTACTGGCGACATGCCGGTGATTCTCACCAAGGATGGCCCCAGCCTGGGTGGCTTTGTCTGCCCGGTAACCATTGTCAAAGGTGAATTGTGGAAAGTCGGCCAGGTAAAACCCGGCGATAAAATTCGCTTTGTGCGCATGAGTTTTGATGAAGCGCTGAATTTGGAAAAAGCTCAGGATGCGGCCATAGCGGCACTGGCACCTCTGCCCGAGTTAAAAGCAATACCCGAAATAAAGCCCGCGCACGGTTTATCTGAATGTATTCTCGCCTCGCTCGCGCCAGCAGGTAGCCGCCCCCTGGTGAGTTATCGCCAGGCAGGTGACAAATATATTCTGCTTGAGTACGGCGACAATATTCTCGAACTCAGCTTGCGCCTGCGCGTGCACGCCCTAATGGAAGCGCTGAAAGCCGAGCCCATTGCCGGTGTAATTGAACTCTCGCCCGGTGTGCGCTCGCTGCAAATTAATTACGACAGCCGCGTTGTTCATCAGCAGGAATTGATTGCCAAGTTACTGGTGATTGAAGAAACCCTCGGCGATGCGCGCGATATCAAAGTGCCCAGCCGCATAGTCCACCTGCCCATGGCCTTTGAAGATTCCGCGACCCTGGATGCGGTAGCGCGCTACCGTCAATCGGTGCGCGATACCGCGCCCTGGCTGCCCAGCAACACCGAATTTATGCGTCGCATTAACGGCCTGGATTCGATCGATCAAGTGAAACAAATTTTATTTGAAACCAGCTATATGGTGCTGGGCCTTGGCGATGTGTACCTGGGCGCGCCCTGCGCTGTACCAGTGGACCCGCGCCACCGTTTGCTCACCTCCAAATACAACCCGGCGCGCACCTACACCGCCGAGGGCACAGTCGGCATTGGCGGCGTGTACATGTGTATTTACGGCATGGACTCCCCCGGCGGCTATCAGCTGGTGGGCCGCACCCTGCCCATCTGGAATAAATTTTTGAAAAACCCCGTGTTTAAAGATGGCGAGCCCTGGCTGCTCAAATTTTTTGACCGGGTTAAATACTACGAAGTCAGCGAAGAAGAACTCACCGCCCAGCGCGAAGCCTTCCGTGAAGGTCGCCTTGGCCTCCGCATAGAAGAGGATTATTTCAGCCTCGCGGAGCACGAACAGTTCCTGCAGGAAAACGCGGCGAGCATCGCCGAGTTTAAAGCCAAACAACAGGCCGCCTTCACTAAAGAGGTTGCCCTCTGGCAAGCCGATGAAGCGGCCAAGGTTGATGAGGCCCTGCAGATCAAAATTAATAGCGCGCCTATCGAAGTGGACGGCCACCCGGTCACCGCCGATATCAGCGGCAACATTTGGAAGCTGCTGGTCGAGCCGGGGCAAATGGTGGAAGCCGATCAGCCACTGCTAATTGTGGAAGCCATGAAAATGGAATTTTCGGTCTACGCCGATCGCAGCGCCAAAGTCAGTGCGATTCACGTTGAAGCGGGCAACCAGGTCAGTGCCGGAGATCTATTGCTGGTACTGGAACTGGACTAGATCGCAGGGGCGGAATTAAACCGCTGGAGCCAGATAAACAGGCGCGCGCAATTCGCAGAGACCTATATATGAAGTTGGCCAAACCGGAAAAAAACAAAAAAGTTAGTGATGAACCGCGCACCAATTTAACCGAGCGGATCTATCAACAACTCAAGGAAGATATTTTTTCGTTTCGCCTTTTACCCGGAGATAGATTTAGCGAAAACGAAGTGGCCGAGCGTGTCCAGGCCAGCCGCACCCCGGTGCGCGAGGCCCTATCCCGCTTGCAGCGCGAAGGTTTTGTCGAGGTTTCGTTTCGCAGTGGCTGGCAGGTTAAGCCGCTCAACTTTAAACAGTTTGAAGAGCTTTACGATGTGCGCATAGTGTTGGAGCTGGCAGCCATACGCAAACTCTGCGAGATGGAACCAGGGCCAAACCTGGAGGATGTTAAAGCCATTTGGCTGGTAAAGCCGGAGGACAGATTGGAGGACGGCCCCACGGTATGCGCGCTGGATGAACGCTTTCACGAGCAATTAATTGAAGCAACCGGCAACAAAGAGATGGCGCGCATCCACCATGATTTAACCGAGCGGCTGCGCATTATTCGCCGTATAGATTTTACCCAGCGCAACCGTATTGAGGCCACCTATGACGAACACGCCAAAATCCTGCGCACCATTATGGAAAGGCGTACCGAGGAGGCCAAAAGTTTGCTGAAAACACACATAGAGGAGAGCAAAGCCGAGGTGCGCAAAATCACCCTGCATATGCTCTATGAGGCGCAGCAGATTCAGCACTAAAAAATAAATTGTTTACCAGGTTTTAACAGCGCAGCTCGGAGCCAAATAATTTGGCTCGCCATGGAAGTAGAGCGCTGCGTAACAAGAGGGCAAAAAAACAGGTTACCGGAAACAGGTGCTCAACTCACCTACTAGATCAAAAAAGCTTTGCCTAAGCAAAAGCTTTACAAAAACAGAGACAAGCAAGTCGTAATAATTTTTGAGCAAAACCACTAACCGTAAAACTACTAACCTAAGTACCAGGAGATAGACCATGAAGTTGAAGAATTTCACCAAACAACTCAGCGCCATGGGCATGGCCGCTGGCCTTACCCTCGCCTCTTTCTCTGCCGCTGCGGCAGACACCATCAAAGTGGGGATTCTCCACTCGCTGTCTGGCACCATGGCCATTTCAGAAACTACCCTGAAAGACACTATGCTGATGCTGATTGACGAGCAAAACAAAAAAGGTGGTCTCTTGGGTAAAAAGCTGGAGCCAGTCGTGGTAGACCCAGCATCCAACTGGCCATTGTTTGCCGAAAAAACTCGCGAGCTGCTGGCTAAAGACAAAGTCGCCGCCATCTTCGGCTGCTGGACTTCAGTATCGCGCAAATCTGTACTGCCAGTGGTAGAAGAGCTGAACGGCATTCTCTTTTACCCAGTGCAATACGAAGGCGAAGAATCTTCACGCAATGTGTTCTACACAGGTGCGGCGCCAAACCAACAGGCAATTCCAGCGGTGGATTACCTGATGAACGAAATGAAAGTTAAGCGCTGGGTGCTGGCTGGTACTGACTATGTTTATCCCCGTACCACCAACAAAATCCTTGAAGCTTACCTGAAAGCCAAGGGTGTGAAAGATGAAGACATCATGATCAACTACACCCCCTTTGGTCACAGCGATTGGCAAAACATTGTTGCCGATGTAAAACGCTTTGGCTCTGCCGGTAAAAAGACTGCCGTAGTGTCCACCATCAACGGTGACGCCAACGTGCCTTTCTACCGCGAACTGGCCAACCAAAAAATCACTGCCGAAGACATCCCGGTAGTTGCCTTCTCCGTGGGTGAAGAAGAACTCTCTGGTATTGACACCAAACCTCTGGTGGGTCACCTGGCCGCCTGGAACTACTTCATGAGCGAAGATAATTCCGCTAACGCCGAGTTCATCAAAAAATGGCATGCCTTTATCAAAAGCGAAAAGCGCGTAACCAACGACCCAATGGAAGCTCACTACATTGGTTTCAACATGTGGGTTAAAGCGGTAGAAAAAGCTGGCACCACCGACCCAGACAAAGTGATCAATGCCATTGTCGGCGTTAAAGTGCCCAACCTCACCGGTGGTATCAGCACCATGCTGCCCAACCACCACATCACCAAGCCAGTACTTATCGGTGAAGTACAGGAAGACGGCCAGTTCCTGACCGTATCCAAAACCGATGATCTGGTTCCCGGCGATGCCTGGTCTGATTTCCTCGATGGCAGTAAAGACCTGACCTCCGACTGGATCAGCCTGGCCTGCGGTAACTACAACACCAAAACCAAAAAGTGCCTTGGCTCTGCCGCGATGAAGTAATCGCCTGAGTCCGGCTGGGGGAGCTCTGCTCCCCCTTGATGCCATTCCTCATCTGCATTTTTTATTTGTCAGGGATACGCGAGATACCTCTATGCCATTTTTTTCCTCATCACTATCGACAGTGCGCTCAGGCCTAAGGCTGATATTTAACTCGCTGGCGATTGCTTCGGCGCTGGTGCTCTGCATCTCGACACAGGCACAAGAAAGCACCGATCCTTCAGCAACCGAAACGGTAAGCTTTGAAACTGCCATTATTGACATGGCCCAAGCCAGCATCCCCAAGCGCACCGCCTTAATTGATAAGGCCGCACTTTATGAAGATGAGCGTTTGCCCGATATTTTTGCGGCACTGCTGGATGGCAAACTCTACTTCGCCAAGGGCGAGCCTGGACGCGTAGCCATTGCGCAAAATAATTCCACCTACCTGGATGCCTTTAGCGGAACAGCCATTACCCAGGACACAGATTCACTTAAGCGCATTCCCATTACCAATGCCATGCGCAATCAATTGCGCAGCCTGAATGCGCAGCTCAACATCAACAGCAAACAAGCCAGTGTGCGCCACCAGGCAGTGCTGCGCATGATTGCCGACGGCCTGGATAGCAGCACCCTCAAAGTATTAAAAGCGCGCCTGAATAAAGAATCCGACAGCCAGGTGCGCGAAGCCATTACCACCGCGGTGGCAATTAACAATTTGCACAATCTCGACGAGCAGGTGCGCCTGGATGCGGTGCAACTCTTGCGCGGCTCACTGCTGCAGGAGGCGCGCAGCGCGCTGGTCGAAGCCGTTGCCAATGACCCCAGCGGCAAGGTGAAAGAACAGGCGCAGCGTGCACTGGATTCCATCAACGATAAGGTGGCCATGTACCGCTTTACCGAAAATCTGTTTTTCGGCCTAAGCCTGGGCTCGGTGCTGCTGCTCTCGGCTATTGGCCTGGCCATCACCTTTGGCGTTATGGGTGTAATCA
>CBIMZH010000165.1:0-6342 GCA_966248255.1 uncultured Cellvibrio sp. | reverse complement strand
CCCCGGCGAAAAATCCACAGATGTGGAGCGAGCAGTTATTTAATGCCATTGGTCAGTTGAGCCACGAGGGCACCACCGCCGCCACCTTTAGTGCAGCGGGCATAGTGCGCAATGGTTTAAAAAGCGTTGGCTTTACCGTAACCAAGGTGCCCGGCTTTGGTCGCAAGCGGGAAATGGTTGCGGCAGTTTGCGCCCAGCCATTCAAACTTGCGGCCTCGCCGCAGCAAAACCTGAATGCCTCCCTCTACCCAGCGCCCTGGGCGGTAAGCACAGCCAAAATCAGCAGCGAAAAACGCGCACTCATTATTGGTGGCGGCTTATCCGGCTGCACCAGTGCCAGCGCATTAGCCGAGCGCGGCTGGCAGGTCACGCTAATTGATCAACATGATCAACTGGCGCAGGAAGGCTCGGGTAATCCGCAAGGTGTGGTTTACGCCAAGCTCTCGCCCAAACAGGAGCCCTTGGCGCAATTTAACCTGGCCGCGCTGCAATTCGCGCTCAACTATTATCGCCCCTACTGGGATAGTGTCGGCGCCCGCTGCGGAGTGTTACAACTCGCCCACGAAGCCAGTGAGGAAGCACTGCAGGCGCAGCTGCGTGAAAAATATTCCGCTGCGAGCCAGCTGGTGGAATTTGTCGACACTAGCCGCGCCAGTCAAATTGCCGGAGTTGCGCTAAACCATGGAGGGCTCTTCTTTCCGGAAGCTGGCTGGATTAACCCGCGCAGTCTCTGCCAACGCCTGGTCGATCACGCCAATATTCAGGTGCAATTAAATTGCCAGGTGGAATCGCTGCAACCAGGGGATAAGGGCTGGCAGCTGCAAGGGCAAAATATTTGCGCGCAATTTCCGCTGGTCATTATTGCCAATGCTCGCGAGGCCAAAAAATTTACCCAGTGCGGCGAACTGCCCATTCGCGCAATTCGCGGCCAGGTTTCCTATTTGCCACAAACCGATGAAAGCGCTGCGCTTAATACTGTGATCTGCGCTGAAGGCTATATAGCGCCGGCAAGCGATGGTGAGCATTGCTGTGGTGCCACCTTTAATTTGCGCGAAGAATCGCGCGAGCTGCGCGCACAAGATCAGCAAACCAATCTGCACAATCTTGCCCTGGTGCTGCCCGACCTGGCCGCTCACTGGCAAAGCGATGCAAGCCTTGCTGGTCGCGTGGGCTTTCGCTGCACCCTACCCGACTATATGCCCATGGTCGGCCAGCTGCCCGATATAGCCGCCATGGAGCAAGACTTCGCCCCTTTGCGCAAAAATGCCCGCGCTGCCATAAACTCCCCCGGCAGCTACTGGCCCAATTTATTTATCAATATTGGCCATGGCTCCCGCGGCCTGGCTTACACCCCCCTCTGTGCCGAGATACTGGCAGCACAGCTTAACGGCGAGCCATTGCCCCTGGCGCGCGACCTGGTAAATGCCTTAAACCCGGCGCGCTTTATGATACGCGACCAGATTAAAAATCGCCGCTAGTCGCCAGCAGCTAAACCACGAATAAATTACGTATCCAACCCAAAATGGCCAAAAAAAAATCGCGCAGCCTTTAACCTCTGCGCGATTTTTTTACTCGTTCAATTAGCCCGGTTAAATAGGCGAATTGGCTGAAGGGAAATTTGCAATAAACAGACGGCTGCAATCGTAAGTGCCTGGCGCTGTACCACTGGTGGTGCTGGACGTTATGCCAGTGCCACTGGGAATACTCAGGTTGGTGCCTGGGCCAAGGGTAAATTGCACATCGTGATAAGGCGTAGTGCGTATGCTTGGCGCTGTGTCATAAACCACATTGTTCAAGGCAATAGTCAGCGGGTTAACAGTCGCCGGGCTAGCTAAAGAGAAGCCACTAAATGTGAGCGTGCCCTTGTTGTAAGTCGCGCTTGAATAATTGCTGTAGTGGAAATCATTCAGGGTAATATCGTGGATATTGGGCAGGTGCGCAGTTGAACTGGTGGAGGAGTAATAAGGGCTGAAAATCATCGGCTCTTTCACCCGGCGCATACACACCTTGTCGTAGCTGACGTTCATCACTTCACCGCCGCGCGAGGCGTCGGTTTTAATGCGCAGCCCCACTCCGCCGCTTGAGTCCTGACCATCCACCACCAGATCCCATACCTTAACGCCATCCACTCCCGCATCTGTCTCACTGCCGATAGACATGCCATGGCCGTAGAAGAAACGGTTGTGTGCGTAGAGGTGATTTTGCGACGCCGGTGAGCCGCCGGATTTAACTGCAATATTGTCGTCGCCCACACTGATAAACGAATAGGCCACTGTGACATTTTTGGAGGTGCCAGGATCGAAGCCGTCGGTGTTTTTCGTCAGCTCAGGGATAAAACAAGTGCTGATGGTTTCAACTGGCTGGTTAGCAGCGGGAAAGGTTCCTGCGCCGCAGCTGTACTCCGGCACTGAGTAAGCCAGGGTCGGGGTGAGAATTTTTATTCCCCAGGCAGTTATTGTGTCGACATTGGAAGTGCCCACATGGAACTTGGGCGCGTTCTGAATGGTGATTTTGTAAAAGGTAAAATTGCTACCGTTACTCACCTGAATCATGCGCGGGTTATTTTGCGACAGCGCCGGGGAGGATTTACTTTGAATTGATAAATCCCACCAGGTGACTTTATTGGCGTGGTTGCCAGAGGTAAGTACTGAGCCGCCGCGGCCATCGATAATGCCCTCGCCTACCAGGCCACTGTTGCTGGTATTGCTGGCCGTAATCCAGGCGTTACAGGCACTGCTGCCGCTGCTGAGGGCATCGCCGCAGTTACCTGAGCCATTGTCGTAATCCGCCGGGCTGCGCGAGGCAAACAGGGTAACACCCCCATCAACCCACAGGGTTACACCCGAGGTAATGGTCAAACGACCGGCGAGGAAGGCGTTGTTGGCGCTGCTACTGACCAGCTTAACCGCCTGGCCACTGGGGCAGCCATTCAGCGCCGCCTGGATACGCGCGGTATCCGGCCCAGAGTTGGCGGGGTCTGCGTCTACTGAATCTGGCAACAGGCCATTGGTCTGCTGCAATTCGGCACTCAGAGTTGTACAGACACTGCTGGGCAGGTTTGGCTCACTGGGCAAGAGGCTTTCCAGTGAGGGCACCAGGGTGTAGTTGTAGGGACTGCTGGAGCTGGATGAACTGCTGGTCAGACTGCTAGCGCTGCTGCTTACCAGGCTGCTTGACGACTCAGCACTAGAACTGGCGAGACTGGAGCTGGAGCTAGAACTGGATGAGTCTGCACTGGAACTGGCCGAACTACTGGAGAGACTGCTGGAGCTCAGCGTGCTGCTGGCACTGGAGAGGCTGGATGAGCTGCTTAGGCTAGTGCCCCCGCCCAGGCTTGAGCTACTGCTCAGGCTAGACTCCTGCGTTGAGCTGAGCTGGCTGCTTGCGCTGGACTGTTCAATAGCGCTGGACTGTTCAACAGCGCTGGATTGGCTGCTCAGGCTGGCATTTGCCTGGCTAGAACTTGACTCACTTGAGCTTTGCTCACTTGAACTTGAGGAAACGGCTGAACTGGCCGGAGTGGAGCTGGTGGCGCTGCCACCGCCACCGCCGCCGCCACAGGCGCTCAGCAAAAAAACAACAAGCAGAGGCGAAAGCCCCTGTTTTATTAAACCCGACATATCTCACTCCACTGCATCTGGGGCCGGTAATGGCAGCCCCTCATTATCATTATTTGACCGAACAACCATGCCGATGGAGTTCCCTCGCTACTTTGGCTGAGGGTTTGGTTTTTTCAGGATCGGCCATTATGCCCAGTTTGCATCTGGCTCAACCTAAAATGTGTGTAAAAAGACCTGGGGGCAATCCAGGTCTATACTTGGGAGCAAACCTAACACGAGGTATGACCATGCTCACCAGCCGCAGTTTGCCGATTTACGACGAGACAGACTTTGTCCACAACTATTACGAGCGCCAGGTGCTGCAAGAGGCAGTCACCCAGAGCGAGCGAATTCAACAGGGCGACAGAGATTTTCTCGCCGATGTGGCCTGTGTTGCGCTCAACCGCTTGCCGCCGCGCTATATACGCCACGATGTGGATATGACCTTTTTTATGTCGCCCCAGGACATGATGGAAATAGAGCAAAAAGTCACTGCGGCCGTAAAAGAGGCCATAGCCTATGTCGAGGCGCGGGAAAAAGGTGAAGACCCGAGGATGCCACCGCTGGAAGTGGCCCTGATAGCCACCCGCGCCGACAAGCCCATTAAAACGGCGCAAGCAACTAAAACCAGTGCCGCTGAAGACAAAAAATTGGACAAGAAACCGGCAAAAGCCAAAACCTCCAGCCGCAAAAAAACCAGCTGAAGCAACAAGGCTTACAACAGGATTCCCCTGGCCTTAATTGAATTTTGCACCCAACAAAAACCCCGGCACTGCCGGGGTTTTCTTTTGCGAGCCACTATAGCTTTGCGATCAGCTATAGATAGCCAGATCCAGACAGCCCCACTATTTGGCAAGTTCGCTGGAGATAATCTGCGAGCCGCTACCGCAGGCGATAACAGTGCGCATCGCCGCCTCGACGCTGACATGGGGCAGAAGGTCTATGCAGTCGGCACTTAAGTGATAGACAAAGCCAGAGGTGGGGATGGGCGCGGTGGGCACATAAACAGTGACATCGCCATTCTCATGTCGGGCAGTCACTATGGCGGTCACCGACACACCGGCGGCGCGCCCCATAATAAATGCGCGGCAAACATCACCTTTAAGCAGCGAGGTATTGCCCTCCCCGCCCAACAGCTGAGAGACAATTTCGCGAATGGTTTTATAGCCGGGGGCCAACTTGCTCAACCAGGCATCAACTATATCGTGCAGCCATTCGCCAATACTGGTTTTAATAAACAGGCCGATTAAAAAGCAGGCCGCCAGCAGCAGCAACACACCTATAAGGTCGGCCATCAGGTTGGTTACTGTGGCCTGTTCCACCAGCCATTGGCTGAGCGGGCGAATCACCTCGCGCACTATCCCCAACAACCACTCCACCAGCCATAAAAAAATCGCTATGGGCAAAATCACCATAAATCCGCCCAGGAGGGTAATACTGACAAACGTGCGCAAACGCTTCATGATGTGTGCCTTGGTCAATTGGAAAATCTTAGAGAGCAAAAACCGTGCGATTGTTTGCGGCCCGCATCCCCCTGATAACTGCCCTATTGTGCATGACTCTCGCCCCCTTGGCGACAGCCACCGCCGGACCAGAAGTAGCCACACTCAGCTACCAGCTACTGGCCGAGCGCAGCCACAAGCCCAGTTTATTTACCCAGGGGCTGCAACTGGAAAATGGCCAGTTTTTTGAAAGCAGTGGCCGCTATGGCAAATCCCAGGTGGTGAGTTACCCGGTAGCCGAGCCGGCAAGCAAATGGGCACAGCTCAGCGCCCCCTTTAAGCATAAATACCCCCTGCCTGAGCGCTATTTTGGCGAGGGTTTGACGCTGCTGGGCGACAAAGCCTATGTGCTCACCTGGCAGGCCGGTGTGTTGATGATATTCAACAAAAGCGATTTAACTTATGACAAGAGTTTGAATTATTCCGGCGAAGGCTGGGGCCTGACCACCGATGGCAAGTTACTGATCCGCAGCGATGGCAGCGACCAGTTATTTTTTCACCAGGCGGAAGATTTCAAACAGGTCAAAAGCATCAAAGTGACCCGCGATGGCAAGCCGCTGGATCAACTCAACGAGCTTGAGTATGTGGATGGTTATATTTGGGCCAACGTTTGGTTTGATAATCATCTGGTAAAAATTGACCCCAACACCGGCAAGGTGCTGGCCCAGGTTGATTTATCGGCTTTAAGTGATGGCTTGAAATTGCGCGATGATGAGGCGGTGCTCAATGGCATCGCCTGGGATGCAGATAAACAGGCATTTTGGGTGACCGGTAAGCTCTGGCCGAAAATGTTTTTGGTTAAATTATCCCAGCCGTAGCGCTGGGATTTTTTTAGCCGAGGCAGAAAAACTAAAAGCTCGTGTAGCGCTAGTGCATCTGCAGCGCCAATACCCGGCGCGCTTCCATATCCGCTAATAACCTGGGGTTACCCAGGCTGATGCCAGATGCCAGGGCGGTGTACAGGGTCATATCCTGCTCCGGCACCAGGCGCATTTGGTTGGCCACATCTTCCAGCGCCACCTTGCGCAGAATCCCCTGCTGCACGCAGACCATAAAACCATAATCCTGCTCCAGCACCAGGCGCGCGGCATAGGCGCCCAGATTGGCAGCATAGAGGCGATCAAAGGCGGTAGGCGGGCCGCCGCGCTGCACATGGCCGAGCACTGTGGTGCGAATCTCTGAATCTACCCGTTTGGCCAGTTCCGCCTCCAGGTATTTACCTATACCGCCCAGGCGCAAAG
>CBIMZH010000164.1:0-6346 GCA_966248255.1 uncultured Cellvibrio sp. | reverse complement strand
GGATTTTCAGCATTTGGCCAAGGTTTACGACAAAGCCCACCCGCGCGCAGGGCGAAAATCGCGGGATGCCGATGAATAGAAAACGCCGACAGCGGATGTTTGCGCTTAACGAAAAGCCTCATAGCCATGCCTGGCTAATTGCTTCCATATTGGTGGTTTTTTCTATTTTTATCGTGTATTAATGATCCATAGTGTTGTAGCTATGGATATTTTGCCTCTTTGGGAATTTTGGTACTCCAATCCACCGGGCGGCTGGAGCTTAATGCAATGGATTAATTGTTGCTTTTATTTAATCGCATTGTGGGCAGTGCTCGAAATTTTACTGGCGCTAATTGGTTGTTTTAAAGATAAGCTATTTTGTATCTTGATAAACGCTATAGCAGTTGCGTTAGTTATCTTGTTGATGCATGTGTTCGCAGAAAAACAGCAGGCCATAGAATATATGGCCTGTAAGCGGGATCAGTTAACTCACCCATTCTTCAATGATATGGGAATAGGTGAGTTACAAGCTGAGCGAATTACTCTCAAACGTTCAATTCGCTGCGCTAATCCTGAATATTATTTACGCAATTCGACTATGCAAAAACTTCAAGAAGTCGAAGACCAAGTGTGGCAGTTAACTAAGGGTCGCAAAGGCTCCGTAATGCGCCCCAGTATAAAACCTTAATTCAGCGTCTTGCGCAAAAACACAATCATATCGTCCAGCGCTGGTATAGCGTCCTTGTCAAAACAATTGCCCAAAAACTGATTGCAGCCGGAATCCAGATAAGCGTGGTTGCGGCCTGGGTAGATTTTAAATTCCACTGGCTGCTTATTTTGTTGTAGCAGTTCTACATAGTGTCGCGCTGATTCTGGCGGGGTGGTTTGGTCTATGCTGCCGACGTGCACAAACTGTGGCGGCAGTGGGTATTGCTTGCGGCTGGGCAGGTTGTAAATAGGCGATACCGCTTTGTAGTATTCAGGATTTTTTTCGAGGCTAATATTATTGCCGAAGAGTCCGCGCGGAGTTGCCTGGGCAAATTGCCAAAAAATATTCGTGGCGGATTCAAAGCCAGACTTGGCTGTTTGGTAGATATCAAACGCGCCATAACTAACCACTGCCGCCTGAACCTTAAGCCCATCTTTTTTCGCTACTTGCTCAGCTGTTTTGCCTTTGGGTAAATAGCTGGGGTTAAAGCCCAGGTGCTTGGCGGTAAAGCCAGAGCTGCTGAGGTTGCGTCCGCTCATCAATACCATGGTTGTTAAATGGCCGCCGGCAGAGTCGCCGGTAATGGCGATTTGTTTTGGGTTACCCTGATATTGTTGAATATTATCTTTTACCCAAAGGAGTGCGCCAAAGGCATCTTCGACAATTTGATTTATGGTGACTGTATTCTTGTCGTCGCCCAGTAAACGGTAATTGACATTGGCCACCACAAATTCACCTTTGCTGGCCAGGTATTCAGACATGGAGTTCATAATGCTGTTGTTGTTTATCAGCCAGCCACCGCCGTGATAGATGACCACCACCGGGTAGGATTTTTTGCCTGTGTCTGGGACATAAATATCCATGGTGAGCGGATGATTGTTGGGTGCGGCCCATTGGATGTTTGCGTGTTTGTTAAAGCCACTGGCTTGGCTGAACTGTGCCAGCAGAAGCAGAGAAAAACTGACTATGGAAAAAATATGGCGAAAAGAGTGCGCTGAGATCATGGTTAGCCTCTTAAAGTTATTGTGTTACAACTGCCTAAGCTAAAGCGATTGTGACTGTAATTTGAGGCTTACCGGCTCGCCATTGATTTAAGTCACTTTTACACAACTAAACAAATTGCAGCGCCTTGGGCTCTGGCGAGCCAGGGGTTAATCTGTTTTGCAGCCTATGCCTGTGGGTAAATATTCACTTGGATTTAGTTTGTTGAGGCTGCTGGCTTCAACGGCATCGTCAATAAATATTTGCTCTTCGCTGGGCTCCTGCGTGCGCAGCACGCCTATTTGGGTAAACATCAAAGCTTGGTCACTGGGTAAGGTTGGAAAATAGTATTTGCCCATGGCTTTGCCGTCAGCCCAGGTTTCAACAAAGCCTTTATCTGCATGTGTTGACCAGTGGATGTGCAGCGCCAGCCGGTGCCATCGATTACTGCTGGCCCCTTCTGTTAAATTCCAAAATTCTTTGTTGGCAGAACTCTGCTGAAAGCCGAGCGACTGGCCGCGGATATTAAAGCGGAACATTTGCTGCCAGCTTTTATCTGACTCCCAATAGCCCAGTTCGTGTTTGGCCTGGCTCCAGGCTTTGGGCAAATAAAAATAAAACGAAAAGTAGGTGTCTTTACCTGTATGGGTTGCTGCTGCGCCCATGCGGTGGTGAAACTCGCTGCGGTTAAGTGCTTTGTTGCCAAACCAATTAAAACTGTCATCGCCATTAATAACAACCTGACCGGAAAATTTACCCGAGTGAACGCAGCTGCTGCTGAGTTTTATCCCCTGAGCGTTGATGGGGCTTTGCCATTGGCTCAGGTCTCCGCTTTCAAAATCGCCGGACCATAGTGGCTCGGCCCAGCTGTTGGCGGCCAGACAGAAGAGACCTGTTAATGCAGCAGTTAATTTCATTGGCGAAATCTCTTTGCAATCGGGATGGGTAAGCTCTACGAGCGCACTGGATGGGCGAGTATGCAGGGATTTACCGGAAGTGAAAATAAAAAAGCCGGCGCTAGGCCGGCACAAGTGCTTAGAGGGAGAGACCTTGCTTAGGTGATAACGCCATTAACGATTTTGTTAAAGGCGGTAAGGCGATCGATCATACTTGCCGAGCCCAGGCCATTGCCGGGGAACAGTTGGCCAAACTGAGCTTGTTCGCCGTGCAGCGCCATATAGTTGAGAATGACGGTTTCCACCAACAGGTTGACGTTGTTCGCCGCCGGGCTGGCCGCTGTTTCTACATCGCCGCTGGCGCGCATAAAGCCGATTTGTTTGCCAGTTGTGCTGCCATCCAATTGCGCCGGGCGGCCGTTGGGGTTGTATACCAAAAAGAAGGCCGAAGCTGTCTGCTGGTCGTCGCCGGTCCACACACCTTTACCGCGACCGGCAACTGAGTTATCGACCATACCGTTACTGAATACCGAGCCATCGCTAAATACATAAATCATGATGGGCACGCCTTTGCGCGCGGCGTATTCCAGACAGGCGCCAATACACTGGCCGGCGCGCTCGTCGCGGGTTTCGCCGGTGGATCTGTCGCCTGTGTGGTAATCAAAACCACCCATAGTAATAGTGCCGGCGCCAGCGTAGCCGTTAACCACCAGTTTCATCACCGAGGCGGTTTTGCGGAACTCGCCATCGCTGTCAAATTCGGCCTGAGTGAAGATGCCGCTGGGGCCGACTATGTCCATATCGGCAATAGGATCTATATCGGCGGGGTTGCCAAAGCGCGCGGCCAGATCGGCACTTTTTACATAGCCGCAGCGCAGTAGCTCTTTAAGTTTGGCATCGCGCTCGGCGCTGTAGTTGGCGTTAATGCGGCCGAGGCTGGGCAGGGCGTTAAGCCGCGCATCGCTGATGCGATACACAGATTCCATGGTACGCACTACATCGTCCTGCGACATAAGCTTGGTTAAATCGCCGGTATCCACCAGGCCGGTTACGTCGTTGGGGTTGTCCACCTTGGTGGGGCGCACTTCCAGGTTGATCAGGGCGGAGGGGGCCATGGAGTTGCCACCGGAATCAGAATTGCGCGAGCCGATTAAATCCACCAGCGAACCTGCGGCACCGGCTTTGTAAATACCGTACATGGGGTTGTGCGGGTTGTTGCCTGTGTCGTTCTCTGAGCGCGCCGCAATCACCGCGCCATTGGTATTGCCCGAGGTGGTTGCCGCTACCTTGGCGCTAATGCCGCGCAACAGGGCGCTGTCGGCATGGAAGGCCAGGCCCAGGCTGGAGTCGACATTGGTGCCGGCAGTGGAGCTGCTGGGCGCCATATCGGCGGGCAGGCCCTGTTTGCTGTAGCCGCCAGCGCTAAGGAAATCCAGCTGACCGCCTTTTTGCCCCACCAGCACATTGGAGCCGGCGATATTGGCACCGCCAGCCAGATCAAAACAGATAAAGGGGATTTTGCCCGCACCCAGGGAGCGTATGCCGCAGGCGTCGCGCGCGGCTATAACATCATCCGAAAGCGTTGCCGCCAGTGCCGGGTTGGCAAACATGCCCAGCAGTGAGCCGCCCACCACTGTGCCTGTGCCCAGGCGGAAGCCTTGGGCGATCAGCTCGCGGCGGCTGACCGGACGGCTGTGGCTGTTGAGGTAGAGCGGTGCATCCGGGTGAAGAGGTTGTTTGTTCTTGGCCATGCTTATTCGCTCCACAAATTATTGCAACAGCATCACGGCGCTGCCCATGGCAGCGGCGCAACTGGCTTTAACACTGGTCAGAGTGCGACTGGCGCCGCAGTCGCTGCCGCAGCTGCTCACCATGCCATCGAGCAGCTGGTTGAGTTCCAGGCGCAGTTCCGCCGGGTCGGCCTGATTGCTCAGGGCGCTGTCGGGGTTGCTGCCGTCTGGTTGCTCATTGGCGATGAGTTTGCTCAGTAGCGGCTCGATAATCAGATCGCGTTTGCCGCTGCTGTTGAATGCCGTAGTCACTCCGGCGCTAAAGTCGAAGCCGGGGAAGAAGCTGGTGCGCAGGCTGCTGGAGTCCACCAGGGCATTACAGTAGGCCACGGTCAGCTGGGTGATACCCATTTGCTGGGCCGCTAAAAAGCTGTCCAGATTGGTTAGTGTGGGCAGCTGCTGCTTCACCTTGGTATAGGTGGCCACCACACTGTCGGTAGTGGCCGCGACACCGGTCATCTGCGCCAGGCTGGCATTAATTTCTGCAAAGTCGCGCAGGCCCATATCCGCCTGGTCAGGCACATCGGCTGGTGCCGCCGGGGCGGTAGTAGCAGGTTCTACCCGGCCGTAGCTGTGGCTGCCAATCTGGTCAAACGTGAGGAAAAAGATATCGCTGTCGGGGCCAGATTTGGCTTCCACCACAGTGCCCAAGCTGGATAATGGCTCGCGGCCATCAACCATGGCGCCAGCGCTGATACTGGTATTGAGGTTGGCAAATACCTGGCCACTGGGCGCTTCCACGCCATTCACGCCTATGCGAATGCCTTTGAGTGGAATATCGCTGCTGGGCGCTGTGCCGTTAAGGTTGGTGAAGAAAGGCACCGCAAATTGATAGCCATAGTCATCCAGCTGTTGCACCTCAAATACCAGATAGCTGCCGGGCAGGTCGATCAGCTCGGAGATATTAAACAGCAGCAGATACTTGGCACCTACACCCACATCAAAGTTGGTTTTAATGTCTGCTGCAGTCATGGCGCGCTTGTGAATGGCGACAAAGCGCACGCTGCCGGTCCAGGGTTTGTTGCCAGATACCTCGTTGCCCACCACCAGCGCATAGCCGTTGTCCCAGTCTTTAAGCACTGCGCCCGCATCCGGGTCGGCATCGCCGGTGAATTCACCGTTAACGTAGATGCGGCGACCATTGATTGGGTCAAAGGTGACCACCACATGCTGCAGCGAGGCTTGTACTCGCTCGTCATTGTCCTTGGTGGCCAGCTCCATTTCGCCATTGGCATCACTTTTATCGGTGCGATTAAGTATCGAGTAGTTGTAATCGTATTGGCCCAGGGTGAAGTTGCGCTCGCTGGTGCTGCCGGAATAGCTGAGGATCCGCGCCGGGTCATTGTCGTCGCCGCCCTGGTCGACGCTGTCGGGAATCACCCAGGTTTCCAGGGTGTACTCGCCGGTGCCGCGCAGCAGATCGAATAATTTTTTACTGCCCGCCGTGGTGGCCTGGGCGCGGCCAATGTCGGCGAGTTTAATTCCCCAGGCGCTGCTCCAGGCAACATTGCCAAACAGGTTGAGGTCGGCGGCAGGGTCGACACCACTGGTGTCCAGCGCCACTGTGCCCTTGCCCTGTTTAAATTCATATTTGGCAATTATGTCGGTATCAATACGGCCGCCGCTGGTTAGCACAAAAGCATCGCCGAGGCTGACGGCTTTACTAACCACCAGATCAGCATCTACCTCTACAGGTTCCAAGCTATCGGAGAAGGCTTTAATCGCCGCCTCCATTGCATTGGAGTTGGCCTGGCAGTCGCTCCAGCAGTTGTGGAAGTCGGTGCGCAAACGCTGCACCAGGCGCGAAGCGGCTGGGTTGTCCAGGCGGATTTTGCTTTTGGCGGCCTCATAGGCGGCATTGACATCGCTGCTGGCAAAGTAGGGCTGCTGTTTGGTGACGGCTGTCTCTGAGTGGCAGCGCGAACAGTATTCGGTAAGCAGCGGATACACGGTAGTGGCAAAGCCGCTGGAGTCGACCGGGAAGCTTTTAC
>CBIMZH010000163.1:0-6383 GCA_966248255.1 uncultured Cellvibrio sp. | reverse complement strand
CAGCAGCTGGCGCAGCGCAACTACATAGAGGCGGGCTATGTGATTCGCACCGCCCTGTGTATTGAGGCGCGCGAAGGCCGCATTCATCTGTTTATGCCGCCGCTCACTTACCTGGAGCACTACCTGGCGCTGATCGAAGCCATAGAAAACACCGCCGCTGAACTAAAAATGCCGGTGGTGATTGAGGGCTATGAACCGCCGCGCGATTACCGCTTGAAGAAGTTCCTGATCACCCCCGACCCGGGTGTGATCGAAGTCAATATTCACCCGGTGGACAACTGGCGCGACCTGGTGGACAACACCCTGGCGCTCTATGAAGATGCGCGCCAATCGCGCCTGGGCACCGAAAAATTTATGCTCGATGGCCGTCATTCCGGTACCGGCGGCGGCAACCATGTCACCTTTGGCGGGCGCACCCCGGCCGACAGCCCCTTTTTGCGCCGCCCCGATCTGCTGCGCAGCCTGGTCACCTACTGGCAGCATCACCCGGGCCTGTCCTATCTCTTCTCCGGCCTGTTTATTGGCCCCACCAGCCAGTCGCCACGGGTAGATGAAGGCCGCGATGAAATGCTCTACGAGCTGGAAATCGCCTTTAAACATATGCCCGAAGGCCTGGTGGATCAGCCCTGGCTGGTGGACCGATTGATGCGCAACCTGTTGGTGGATATCACCGGCAACACCCACCGCTCGGAGTTCTGTATCGACAAGCTCTACGCCCCAGGTTCAGCCTCGGGTCGCCAGGGCCTGCTTGAGTTCCGCGGCTTTGAAATGCCACCCCACGCGCGCATGTCGCTGGTGCAAATTCTGTTGCTGCGCTGTTTGATCAGCCGCTTCTGGAAGCAGCCCTACAAGCAGCCGCTGGTGCGCTGGGGCACGCTGCTGCACGACAAATTTATGCTACCCCACTATGTGTGGGAGGACCTGCGCGATGTGGTTAAAGACCTCAACGACAATGGCTACCCCTTCCAGCTGGAGTGGCTGGCGCCCTTTGAAGAGTTCCGCTTCCCCCACTATGGCCGGGTGCAGATAGACGATGTGCAGATTGAACTGCGCTGGGCAATTGAACCCTGGCATGTGCTGGGTGAAGAGATCAGCAGCTTCGGCACCTCGCGCTATGTGGATTCATCCGTTGAGCGCTTGCAGGTGAAGGTGAGCGGGCTTACTCCAGGCCGCTATCTGCTCGCCTGTAACGGCCGCCGCGTAGTGCTGCAGCCCACCGGCAAGCACGGCGAATACGTTGGCGGGGTGCGCTATCGCGCCTGGCAGCCGCCCTCAGCGCTGCACCCCACCATTGGTATCCACTCACCGCTGGTGTTTGACTTGATCGATACCTGGAACGGCAAAAGCATTGGCGGCTGCAGCTATCACGTCAGCCACCCGGGCGGGCGCAGCTACGAGCGCTTCCCGGTTAACGCCAACGAGGCGGAATCGCGCCGCGGCAACCGCTTCTTCGACTTTAACTACACCCCAGGCGCACTGCCGGTAACGCCAGCGGGGGAAATCCTGCGCGAGTTTTTTGCCCATAAACACCCGCCAAGGCCCATGGCGCCACCGCCAGAGGAAGCGGCCGGCGAGTACCCGCACACCCTGGATTTGCGCCGCTAAACCCGGTCGTCCCTCGCGGATCGTCAGGCACACTGCCAGCCACCACTGGCAGTGTGCAAACCAAAGCGCCAATTTAGGGTTACAATTCCAAGAACTCGCGTTTTGACCAACACACAACAACGACCAGTTGCTGCCCATGACCTCCAATGCCCCCGAACTAATTCCTTCGCCGCCCCTCGCCAAGGCTGACTACAAAACGCTGATTCAGGGCGTGGATGAGGCCTTTAATCGCGCCGGTGAAATTCGCCCCCATTGGCAGTATCTGCTCAACAGTTTTAAAAATATGGGCGAGCGCGCCCTCGACGAGCGCCAGCAAAAAGCCGCGCGCATACTGCGCGACGACGGCGCCACCTACAAAATTTACGACGAGCCGGACTCCAACCAAACCTGGCAGCTCAACCCTGTGCCGCTGCTGATCAGCAGTGACGAGTGGGCGCCCGCAGAAGCGGCGCTGATCGAGCGCGCCGAGGTGTTTAACCTGCTGCTGCAGGATATTTACGGCGAGCGCAAACTGGTTCGCCAGGGCGTGATTCCGCCCGAGCTGCTCTTTTCTCACCCGGGTTTTTTACGCGCCTGCAACCAGATTAAAGTGCAGGGCGAGCAGCAATTAATTCTGCACGGCGCCGACCTGGTACGCGGCCCGGATGGGCAAATTCGCGTGATGGCCGACCGCACCCAGGCGCCCTCGGGCATGGGTTACGCGCTGGAAAATCGCACGGTGATGAACCGGGTGTTCCCCAGTTTGTTTCGCGACAGCCATGTGCATCGCCTGTCATTATTTTTTGCCCGGCTGCGACAACAACTCCAGGCGCTTAACCCCAACGGCGGCATAGCGCGCAGAGTGGTGCTCACCCCCGGCGCCTATAACGAAACCTATTTTGAACACGCCTACCTGGCCAACTATTTGGGTTTCCAATTAGTGCAGGGCAGCGACCTGAGCGTGCGCAATGGCTATGTGTGGATGAAAGCCCTGGACGGCTTAAAGCGCGTGGATGTGATTTTGCGCCGCGTTGACGATGTCTATTGCGATCCGGTGGAATTAAAAGGCGACTCGCAACTGGGCGTGCCCGGCTTGTTAGAAGTCGCGCGCATGGGCCGCGTCGCCATAGCCAATCCACTGGGCTCAAACGTGTTGGAAAACCCGGCGCTGCTGCGCTATCTGCCGGAAATTTCCCGCGCCCTAATCGGCCGCGAGCTGGCGGTGCCCAGTGTAAAAACCTGGTGGTGCGGCAACCCGGATGATCTGGAATATGTCTGCGCCAATTTGCGCGATCTATTAATCAAGCCCACTTATCGTCGCCCGGGTTTATACGAAGTTTATGGCCAGGAACTGGACGAGACCAAAATTCTCGCCTGGCAAAATCGCATTCGCAAAAGTCCCTACCATTATGTGGCGCAAGAGTATGTGCCCTGCTCCAGCTCGCCCAGCTGGCACAAGGGCCAATTTATTCCCAGCGCCTCCATACTGCGCACCTTTGCGGTGGCTACCGACAACGGTTATTCGGTAATGCCCGGCGGCCTCACCCGCGCCAATCTCGATGTCGACAACAAAATTATTTCCAACCAGCGCGGCTCGGTATCCAAGGACACCTGGGTGCTTGCCTCTGAGCCGGAAAAACGCGTCAGCCTGCGCAGCCCGGATATGCAGCTTGCGCTAGAGGACACCAGCGAGCTGCCCAGCCGCGTGGTGGAAAACCTGTTCTGGATGGGCCGCTACACAGAGCGCGCCGAATCGGCGCTGCGCTTGCTGCGCACTGTGTCGCTGCAAATCAACCGCACCGAAGCCCTGCCCGATGCCATCACCCGCACCCTGCTCAGCGCGGTCACCCATGTCACCTCAACCTATCCTGGCTTTGCCAGTCTCAATCAGGATTTGTTCGCCAACCCCGAGCCGGAATTTGTTTCTGTACTGCTCGACAGCCAGCGCATTGGCAGCGTCGCCAGCAATATTCTCGCGCTTATCCGCTCCTCCGAGCAGGTGAAAGAGCAGCTGTCCAACGACACCCAAAGGGTGATTAACGACATAGGCGACCACCTGAATGAATTGCGCAACGCCATTAATATCAGTGGCCTGGTGGCCGCGGAAGAAGCCACCGCAAGGCTGGTTACCGCACTGCTTGCGCTCACCGGTTTGATTCACGACTCCATGACCCGCGACAACGGCTGGCACTTTATGGAAATGGGCCGGCGTATGGAGCGCGCGCTGCAAATTGTCAGCAGCATGCGCTCGCTGCTCACGCCCAAGTTTGATGACTTTGGTCAGGAAGTTTTAATTGAATCGGCGCTGCTCAGCGGCGAAGCGCTAATCAATTACCGCCGCCATTACCAGAGCGGCATCAACATGGAGCCCGGGCTGGAAATGATTCTGCTCAACAGCCGCACTCCGCGCTCACTGATTTACCAATTGGCGCAACTGGAAATGCACTTTAGCGATCTTCCCGGCAATCGCGACAAACTCAGTGAAGAGAGCAAATACCTGCTGGAGGCCACCACCGCGATTAAGCTCAGCGACATTAAGGCGCTGGTTAAATCCAGCAGTGGTGTGCGCGACAATCTCGACCAATTGCTGGCGCGCGTGCAGTACCTTATCAGCAGCGCCGCCAAGTCCATCAGTCATCGCTACTTCGACCACACCGACGGCCCACAACTGCTGGTGAAAAACACCAGCTGGCAAGATCAGCTGTAAATTTCAGTTGAAAAGCTCAGTTGACAAGATCAGCAGTAACGACACGGCAAAAAGGAACCGCATAAGGCGTAAATAATGAAATATCAGGTTAAACATTCCACCCGCTACGAGTATGGTTTACCGGTTAGCAACTGCTACAACCTGGCCTATATGCTGCCGCGCTCTACGCTCGCGCAACGAGTGGAAAAACTGGATATCAGCATCTCGCCCAACGCCAGCATGCGTAACACTCGCCAGGACTATTTCGGCAATTCATTTTTGCAATTTTCCATCGAAAAAAATCATCAGGAGCTGGACCTGACCATCACCAGCCAAATCGTCAAGCAGGAACAGCAGACAAATATCAACCTGGATTTTGGCAACCCCTGCACCTACGTAAAATACCTGCTCAAAAACAGCAAGGACTGGCAGTGTTTACAGGCGCGCGAATTTATTCTCAACTCGCCCATGGTGCAACAGCACGCCGACCTGGCCGACTACGCCGCCGTCAGCTTTAGTGACGACCGCCCATTTTTATCGGCCGTACTGGATTTAACCCAGCGCATCTACAGCGACTTTACCTACGACCCGCAGTTCTCCGACGTGGCCACGCCCCTGGCCGATGTGCTCAAACACAAACGCGGCGTCTGCCAGGACTTCGCCCACCTCGCCATTGGCTGTTTGCGCTCGCTCGGCTTTCCCGCGCGCTATGTCAGCGGCTATTTAGAAACCCTGCCCCCACCCGGCCAGGAAAAACTCGTCGGCGCCGACGCCACCCACGCCTGGTTTGCGGTTTATTCGCCCGGCGAAGGCTGGTACGACTTTGATCCCACCAATAACACACTCACCAATGAGCAACATTTAACTACGGCCTGGGGTAGAGACTATTCCGATGTATCGCCATTAAAAGGCGTTATTTTTGGTGGCGGGCACTCACCGCAGTTGATGGTTTCGGTGGATGTGCAGAGGTTGGTTGAGTGAATATCAAATTCGAATTGAATAATTAATTTAGGGATAAATGAAGATGCCTACTGAACAAAAAATGAACTTCCGCAATCAATGCAAGAGAAATACATTGCACATTCGTCAAACCCCAAACCATATCCTACACCTAATTTTAACAATCGTAACTGGCGGCATCTGGTTGATTATTTGGATATTCCAATCAAGCTCTGCACCACAATGTACTCAATGCGGAAGTACAAATCGGAATTTTTTAGTTAACACCCCATCACAACTTAAAATCACCTCACCACTTCCTAAACTCGGATCTCAACCAAAAAAAATATCCCTACCACCAAATGCAGGACAATATATAGTTTTTATTATTGTGATTATTTTGATTATCGTATTTAGTAAGCGATCCTAACTATTCAAACATTTATCCTCTCCCCATCTATAGATCAAAACTCCATTTAATATTCCTCAACATTATTAATTACGAGCTTTTCTGCCTGCGGCACGCGTTACTTTCTTTGCTTCGCCAAAGAAAGTAACCAAAGAAAGGCGACCCTGCGAATTTCTTTTCCTGCGCTTCTCAGGCGCCAACGGGTCGGTTTCACGGGACGTCCCTGTCCCGTCAAACCTAAAACGGGCAT
This sequence comes from uncultured Cellvibrio sp., assembly GCA_966248255.1. Lineage (GTDB taxonomy): Bacteria > Pseudomonadota > Gammaproteobacteria > Pseudomonadales > Cellvibrionaceae > Cellvibrio. The sequence goes on along the minus strand of CBIMZH010000163.1, from coordinate 515 downwards.
CCCGCCCGTTTTACCCTACCGCCTTGCGATGCTCGGGAAATTCACAAGGGAAGGGTAAATCAAAAAAAATAAAGCAAAGCGAATGCTCGTAGGGTGGGTTAGCCGCACTCGCGGCGTAACCCACGCGGTTATTAAAAATCAGCGCGGGTCACGACCCGCCCTACAAGGTTTTTCGCTTTTGCTTTTGACGTTAACCACCCCTTATGAGCTCGCCGAGCACTGGAGTAAATTGGGTGGCAAACGGGCGGGATGCCCGTTTGAGTGACGACGCGACATGGATGTCGCGTGGGAACGACAGCCAATTTGCGAAGCGCGGAGGAAACACGAGCGAGTAGGGTCGCCTTTCTTTTGCTTACTTTTCTTTGGCGACCCAAAGAAAAGTAAGTCGCCAGCAGGCGAAACCTGCGTAAGATACACCCACAAAATCAACTAAGTGTATTGAACTGAACCTAGCAAAAATCCATACTCCAAAACACCAAATCAACCAATATTGAAATCCACCATGAAAGAAACCC
>CBIMZH010000162.1:0-6391 GCA_966248255.1 uncultured Cellvibrio sp. | reverse complement strand
GGTAACCGGCATTGGCCAGGCGATAGGCGCGATCGGCCACACCCCACTCCCAGATATTGTCCCAGGCATTGGCCAGCACCCGCTCATTGGCGAAGGCTTGGCGATTAAAGGTGGTATTGGGGTCGTACATCAGGCCGTCTTCCCAACCGGCAAGGCTGAGGCCGCGCTTGTTGGTGATGGCCGCCAGGCGGCTGACAAAATAGGGTTTTAAATCGGCCACGCCGGCAACGCCATCAATACCCTTGGCCATAAGCGCGGCGCAGGCGGGTGATTCAGTCCAGGCGCCTGCGCCCACTTCATCGCCACCCATATGGAAAATATCCAGTTTGAGCCCCGCCTTGCGATACATCTGCTGCAGCTCGTATATCACCTTATCGGCAAAGGCATAGGTGGAATCCAGGCAGACGTTGATGGCGTCGTCGGTGTAGTTCTGCACGGTGAAGTATTTGGATTTGTCCTGAGGATCAGACAATAAAAACTGCTCGGCCTCGGCTTTTTTACCCAGTTTAAGTAGCTTGTTGTAGCGCGCATCCATAGCTTTAATTGCGGCGCGACCGTGGCCGGGCATATCGATTTCCGGGATAACTTCGATATGACGCGCAGCCGCATATTTAAGGATTTCAACAAAGTCATCGCGAGTGTAAAAACCATTACCGCTGCCGCTGGTAAAAGGCCCTGTGCCCAGCTGGGTGAGCAGGCAGGATTGCTCGCTCAAATCAAAGCAGCGCTGGCCGCCCACCTGGGTCAGCTCCGGCAGGCCGGGAATTTCCAGACGCCAGCCCTCGTCATCGGTGAGGTGCAGGTGCAGTTTGTTGAGTTTGTAGTGCGCCATCTGTTCGATCAGACGCAGGGTGTAAGCCTTGCCGTGGAAGTTGCGCGCCATGTCGTAGTGCATACCGCGCCAGTTAAAGCGCGGCGCATCCCTGGCTTCGAGTTGCGGCAGGCTGTAACTGCTGGCAGTTTCGGCGGGCAGCAGGCTGAGCAAACTTTGCAGGCCGTAAAAGGCACCGGCGTTATCGGCACCGACTATATTGATGGTGTCTTTGCCAATGGTTAACTGATAGGACTCGGCTTCGCCCAGGCTTTCATCCACCGCCAAGCGCAGGGTTTTGCCCTGGGCGGATTTTTTGTCGGTGTCAGATTTATCCAGCTCGGCTTTTAGCTCCAGGCCCGCCGCCTTGAGCTGTTGCTGCAAATATTGGTGCTCACCGCTGAGACGACCGACATAGCGAATCTGCCAGCTGGCATCCAGGCGGGTTTCACCGCGAGCATATTTAACCGATTTTGGGGTGGGAACTATCTTTGACGTAGACACTATGCCCGGGCGGCCACTGGACGCTTGGCTATTCACCGCCAGGTTGGCGTCGAAGCGCGACTGGGCGGTGACTATGGCGAACTTATCATCGGCGTAGCGCAGCTGTTGTTCGCGCTGGCCAAAAGGAGCGACAAACTGACTCAGCTCTTCGCTATCAGTATTGGCAAATACCCGGGTTTGCAGCCCTGGCTGGGCGATAAAGGCGCGCGGCATAAAGTCGGTGTAGCTGACAATCCAGGGCGCACCGGAATATTGCAGCTCCAGGCTGGCACCTGCAGCCAGGCCAGCGAAACTGGCGGTGGGGGTCAGGCGGTGAATATCGCCCTGAATATGCTCCAGGCTCAAGCCGGCAATAATGGCGGCGTCCAGTGGTCGCACCGAGTGAATATATATTGCCCAGTCGCCCTTACCCCCGGGCAAATTAACCTGGGAGCCATTGCTGATACTGAGCCTGGCGTTAAATTTTGGCGCTGCAGTTTTGGCCGTATCGGCAGCAAAATTGCTGATAACGCCAAATTGCAGCCTGGCATCCTGAGCCAAGCTGTCCAACTGTGATTGACTGAGGTTTCCCGCCCAGAGCCACTGGCTTAAGCCGCCACCCAACACCAGAGCAGCGGCCAGCCTTTTAGCAAATGCCTTACGAACTGCAGCTTTCATCAAGCAGCCCCCATAGAGATTCGGTTAAATAGTAAGAATTAGACGGCGCCAAAACGCACCTGACAACGTTGTCTAGATTACACCAATTGCCCTCAAGTGCCAGTCCATCCGGGTAAATTAACGCAAAGGCGCACCCGGATTACCAAAAATAGCACCTGCTGGCCCGCCAAGCGTTTGCCCAAACCCTGTCGCAAAAAAACAAAGCCCGGCACTGGGCCGGGCTTTAGGTGGCGAAAAACAGCTATAGGGCTAGCTTAAAAACAGCTTATAGGCCGGGTTGCCCGTCTCATCCCAATAGGGGTAATTGAGGTCGGCCAAAAAGCTTTTCAGCTCAGCCTTGTCGCCCTTGGGCACCTGCATACCCACCAGCACCCGCGCCGAGGCAGAGCCGTGGTTGCGGTAATGGAACAGGGAGATATTCCAGCGCCCCGCCACCTTGTTGAGGAAGGTGTAAAGCGCACCCGGGCGCTCGGGGAACTCAAAGCGATAAAGCACTTCGTTATCCAGCTCTGGGGCGTGGCCGCCAACCATATGGCGCAGGTGCAGTTTGGCCAGCTCGTTGTCGGTCAAGTCCAAAAAGGAGTAGCCCTGCGCCGCCAATTCGTCTACCAGCTCTTTGCGCCCCTGGCCGCCCGCGGCCACAGACACGCCGACAAACACATGGGCCTGGCGGCTGTCGGCATAGCGGTAGTTAAACTCGGTGACATTGCGCTTGCCCAGCGCTTTACAGAACTCTTTATAGGCACCTGGGCGCTCGGGAATGGTCACCGCCAGCACCACTTCGCGCTGCTCGCCAATTTCGGTGCGCTCACTGATATAGCGCAGGCGATCAAAATTGATATTGGCGCCGCAGTCGATGGCAATCAGGGTTTGGCCGCTGATGCCGTTTTCGGCCACATATTTTTTCAGGCCAGCTACACCGGTTGCACCGGCAGGTTCAGCAATAGAGCGAGTATCTTCGAAGATATCCTTAATGCCCGCGCAGATTTCATCGTTAGTTACGGTGATGACTTCGTCCACCGTTTTGCGCAGTACGCGGAAGGTCTCTTCACCGATTTGCGCCACCGCAATACCGTCGGCAAAGATGCCCACTTGCGGCAGAGTTACGCGCTTTTTCTTTTGCATGGCCGCGTAAAGGCAGGCGGATTCTTCCGATTCCACCGCAATAATTTTGGTTTCCGGGCGCAGGTATTTGACATAGGCGCCTATACCGGCGGCCAGGCCGCCACCGCCCACGGCGATAAAAATCGCATCGATTTTACCCGGGTACTGGCGCAGGATTTCCATGCCGATAGTGCCTTGCCCTGCAATCACATCAGGATCGTCAAAGGGGTGGATATAGGTCAGGCCTTTTTCCACCATCAGTTTTTTGGCGTGGGCGGAAGCTTCGTCGTAGTTGTCGCCGTGCAACACTACCTTGGCACCGCGGGCCTTAACCGCATCCACCTTAATTGCCGGGGTAGTACGCGGCATCACAATGGTGGCCTTAATACCGAGATGCTGGGAGCCCAGCGCCAAACCCTGGGCGTGGTTGCCGGCCGAGGCGCAAATCACGCCGCGATCTTTTTCTTCCTGGCTCAATTGCAGCAGCTTGTTATAGGCGCCGCGCAATTTGAAAGAGAACACGGGTTGCAGGTCTTCGCGTTTGAGCAGCACCTTGTTACCGGTGCGCTGCGACAGCAGGCGGGCTTCGTCCAGGGGCGTCTCCACCGCCAGATCGTAGATGTTGGCGTTGAGGATGCGCTTTATGTAAGTCTCAGGCATAAACGTTTTGGCTAACCGAAGGAATTCGACAGATAAAAGAAAACCCTGCATTCAGGGCTTGGGGGAGCCACATACTAAACAAAATTCGCCGCCAGCGCACAGCCGCTGGGGTTAATTTGCTGAAAAAATCCTATAATGCGGCCACAGAATTACACCTCCACGGCAAAACTCCACCTTTCGGTTTAATTAGGCCCGGCCGCCGCCGGGCATGACAGAGAACAACATGAATCAGGATCAACTCAAACAATTAGTGGCCCGCGCTGCCATTGATTACATCACCCCCAAGCTACACAACGATGCCATTATCGGTGTGGGCACTGGCTCTACCGCCAACTTCTTTATCGATTATCTGGGCGAGATCAAAACCCGTTTTGCCGGCGCTGTGGCCAGCTCCGATGCCTCGGCGGCGCGCCTGAAAAAACTCGGTATTGAGGTGCTCGACTGCAACTCGGTGACCGAGCTAGTGGTGTACGTGGACGGCGCCGACGAGAGCAATGCTCAGCTGGAGCTGATTAAAGGTGGTGGCGCTGCCCTCACCCGCGAAAAAATTGTCCGCGCCATTTCCAAAGAGTTTGTCTGTATCGCCGATGAGAGCAAATGGGTTGGCGTTTTGGGCAAGTTCCCGCTGCCGGTGGAAGTTATCCCCATGGCCCGCTCCCAGGTGGCGCGCGAGCTGGTCAAACTGGGCGGCGCCCCGGTTTACCGCGAAGGCGTGGTGACCGACAACGGCAATGTGATTTTGGATGTGCACAATCTGCAGATCACCAACCCGGTCGCCCTGGAAACTGCCATCAACCAGATCACCGGTGTAGTCACCAACGGCCTCTTTGCCATTAAACCCGCAGACGTTTTACTGCTGGGCACCAAAGATGGCGTAAAAACTCTCTATAAAGCCTAATCTTTTCGCCGCCGCCTGCGTTCTGCGGGCGGCAGACTCATCCTTGCCACCTATACTTAGATTCCCTGCGGTTCATTTGCATTAGCGGGTGCAGGGAATTATTTGCACTTTCCACTCAAGCTTCTCGCCCAGGTGTCGACACATAGGGCTCTCACTTTCTTATCTGCAAGGAGCCACTTCTCATGCTTGGCAGTATTCAAGGCCGCTTATTAGCCAGTGTTGGCGCCGGCATCGCCCTGCTCGTCATTATCAGCAGCATCGCTATCTCCATGCTTAAAACCACTATCAGCCATTACAACCAGCTGGTCACAGTCACCATTGCCGAGGAGCGGCTTATTGATGAAATGAACTACGCCTTTAAGGTGCAGGTACAGGAGTGGAAGAACGTGCTTTTGCGCGGCAAAGACGCCGCCAAACGCGACAAATACTGGGGCCAGTTTGAGGCGCAACACCAAAAAGTGGAGCAGATGGGCGAGCAGCTGGTTAGCCAACTGCCCAGCGGCCAGAGCCGCAGCAAAGTGGAAAACTTTTTGCGCCTGCACAAAGAAATGCACGGCAAGTACCAACAGGGGCTAGCCGCGTTTGAGGCGGCTGATGGCGACCCCAGTGCCGGCGATAATGCGGTAACCGGCATCGACCGGGAGCCAGCGCAATTATTGGAAGATGCCGCCGCCCTGATTGGCGCCGAGGTTGCCCGGCAGACACAAATCAATGTCGCCGATGCGGCGCGTCTGTCCAGCTGGTCCTGGGTGTTAGTTATAGGCGCGGGCATCGCGGTACTTGGCCTGGTACTGATTACGCTCAAACATAGCCTGATAAGCCCACTGGAACAAATTAACCGCCACCTGGGTACCCTGGCCTCAGGCAACTTTCAAACGCATTTGCGCTTTAGCCAAAGCGGCGAACTGGGCCAGCTGGCACAGAGCATTCAGGCGGTACAGCAAAGTATTAGCGAGATAGTGGCGGCCGTTAAAGACTCCAGCCAAACCCTGATGCAATCCTCGGCACGGATTACCCGCACCGCCGATGATGTCGCCGGTTATACCCAGCAATCGCACAATTCCACCGATCAGGTTTCCGCCGCCATTCACCAAATGACCAGCACGGTACAGGAGGTGGCCAACAACACCAGCGGTGCCGCCAGCGCGGCGCAGCAGGCGGAAAACAGTGCCCGCCGCGGCCTGCAGGTGATGGATCGCGCGCTGGACGCGATTAGCCAGCTGAGCAGTGAAGTGCAGAACGCCGGCCAGGCCATGACCCGGCTGGAAGGTGATACAGCGCGTATTGGCAGTGTGCTGGATGTGATTAAAAACGTCGCCGAGCAAACTAACCTGCTGGCCCTAAACGCCGCCATTGAAGCCGCCCGCGCTGGGGAACAGGGGCGCGGTTTTGCCGTGGTGGCCGATGAAGTGCGCACCCTGGCCAAGCGCACCCAGGATTCAACCGCGGAAATCCAGCAGATTATTGAAGCCCTGCAGGCCAGCGCCAGCCAGGTGATGCAGGCGATGAAAGCCAGTGAGAGTAAAACCCAGGCAACCATCAATACTGCTGGCGAAGCCGGTCAGTCCATTGGCCAGATCACCCAGGCGATTCAGGAAATTCTGCATATGAACACCCAGATAGCCACCGCCGCCGAAGAGCAGAGCTACGCTGCCGAGGAGATCAATAAAAACGTGCAGACAGTGGTCAACCTGGTCAGCAACGCCAATAGCGATGCGCAAAAATCCAAGGATATTGCCCGCGACCTGGAAACAGCC
>CBIMZH010000161.1:0-6399 GCA_966248255.1 uncultured Cellvibrio sp. | reverse complement strand
TGAGTTTGGCTGCTATCTATTGGATGGCGCCACCGGCAGCGGTAAAACCGAAGTCTATCTGCAGGCGATTACCCAGGTACTCGAACAAGGTAAACAGGCCTTGGTGCTGGTGCCAGAAATCGGCCTTACCCCCCAGACACTGGCGCGCTTTGCCCGGCGCTTTGCCGTACCCGTGGTCGCGCTGCACTCCGGCCTTAACGACCGCGAGCGGCTGGACGCCTGGCTGATGGCACGCGATGGCAGCGCCGGCATTATCATTGGCACCCGCTCGGCGATTTTTACCCCTTTAGCCCAGCCGGGCATCATTATTGTCGATGAGGAGCACGATAACTCCTTTAAACAGCAGGATGGCTTTCGCTATTCCGCGCGCGATTTGGCAGTAGTACGTGCACAGCGGCTGAATATTCCGCTGATCCTCGGCAGCGCTACGCCCTCGCTGGAGAGCCTGCACAATGCCAATCAGGGCCGCTATCAGCTACTAAAGTTGACGGCCCGCGCCGGTGCCGCCCAGGCGCCGGAAATTCAACTGCTGGATATTCGCCAGCAAAAACTGCACGAAGGCTTTGCTGCTGCCAGCCTGGCGGCGATCAACGAAACCCTGGCCGCAGGTAATCAGGCGCTGGTCTTCCTCAACCGGCGCGGCTATGCCCCGGCGCTGGAGTGCCACAGCTGCGGCTGGCTGGGCAAGTGCAACCACTGCGATGCGCGCCTGACCCTGCACCAGAGCCCGCGCCACCTGCACTGCCATCACTGCGACTACCAGCGCGGCGTACCCAAGCTCTGCCCAGAGTGCAGCAGCCCCCAGCTTTTTCCCCTAGGTCAGGGTACCGAGCGCAGCGAAGACTGTTTGCAACAGCTCTTCCCCCAGGTGCCGGTAATTCGCGTCGACCGCGACTCCACCCGCAATAAAGACGCCATGCAAAAGCTGCTGGTGGATGTCCATGCTGGCGTGCCCTGCATACTGGTAGGCACGCAGATGCTGGCCAAGGGCCATCACTTCCCCGATGTCACCCTGGTGGTGATTATCGATGCCGATGCCGGCCTGTTCAGCACCGACTTTCGCGGCCCAGAGCGCATGGGCCAACTGCTGCTGCAGGTGGCCGGGCGCGCCGGGCGCGCCGAAAAGCCGGGCAAGGTGCTAATCCAGAGCTACCACAGCGATCACCCCTTAATGCAAACCCTGGTCAACCGCGGCTATCACACACTGGCAGAGCTGGTGCTGCGCGAGCGCCTGGTCACCCAGATGCCCCCCTTTCGCCACCTGGCGCTACTGCGCGCCGAGAGCAAACGCCCCGAGCAGGCGATGGAACTACTGCGCCGCGCGCGCAACCTGGCCGAGCAAATCATGCCCTCCAGCCCGCTGCTCAGCTACCTGGGACCGCTGCCGGCGATGATGGAAAAACGCGGCGATCGCTTTCGCTATCAGTTGCAATTTAACGCCAGCCAGCGCCGTCCGCTGCAACAGCTGCTCAGCCAACTGGCGCTGCAATTGGAGGCAGAACCCCTCGCCCGCTCGGTGCGCTGGGCGCTGGATGTCGACCCGCAAGAAATGTAAGAGCCGATTATCGCTAACCGGCTTTCGACTCGCCGGACGCTTTCTATTACAATCGCGCCCCGTTCCATTAAATGACTAGCCAAGAGCAATGAGCCGAGACTACGCCAAAAAAAGCCGCGCCCCTGCGCGCAAATCCTCCAGCAACAAAAGCCAGACCCCCGCCTGGGTGTGGTTTATTGCCGGCGGCATTTTCGGCGCCTTTATTGCCAGCCTCTATTTCATCAAGCACCCGGTAGTGCAGGACAAACCCGCCAAAAGCCAGGAGAAACCCAAAGCGCAAAACAATATCCCCAAGCCGCGCTTTGATTTTTACAAGCTGCTGCAGGACAGCGAAACAATCGTTCCGGCGAGCGAGACCAATAGCACCACCGAGGACAAGCCAGCAGCTGAGAAGTCCACTACCGAATATATTCTGCAAGTGGGCAGCTTCCCCGCCGCTGAAGATGCCGACAAACTGCGCGCCCAGTTAATTCTGCTCAATCTGGATGCGCGCATTGAGAAGGTGGAAATCCGCAAGGGCGACCTCTGGCACCGCGTAGTGGTAGGCCCCTTCGACAGCCAGGCGGCGCTGACTAAAGCGCGCACCACCCTGGTCAATAATCAGTACAACGCGTTGGTACTCAAGCGCGCCAAAAGCAAATAACCGCTCTATCCGTGTGCGGGGCAAAACTTGAAATGCCCCGCCGCGCCCCCACCTAGCAGACTTCTGTTGACCTATTTTTAAAGGAAGTCCAGTGACTACGATTCTTTCTGTGCGCCGCGATGGCCAGGTGGTTATAGGCGGCGACGGCCAGGTCTCCCTCGGCAACACCGTAATGAAAGGCAATGCGCGCAAAGTGCGCCGCCTCTACAAAAACCAGGTTCTGGCCGGTTTTGCCGGTGGCACCGCCGACGCCTTCACCCTGTTTGAACGCTTTGAAGCCAAACTTGAAGCCCATAACGGCCAGCTCACCCGCGCTGCGGTGGAACTGGCCAAAGACTGGCGCACCGACCGCAGCCTGCGCCGACTGGAAGCGCTGCTGGCAGTGGCCGATAAAGAAGCCTCGCTGATCATTACCGGCAATGGCGATGTCATCCAGCCGGAAGATGATCTGATTGCCATAGGCTCAGGCGGTATGTACGCCCAGGCGGCGGCGCGGGCACTGCTGGAAAACACCCAGCTGGATGCGCGCGCTATTGTCGAAAAAGGTCTGAAGATTGCCGGCGATATCTGCGTCTTTACCAATCACAGCCACACGATTGAAACCCTGGAATACTAATTCACCCAATAGCCCGCCACTCTGCAGGTTTAGTGCGTGCAGTCAGGCCGTAAATGCCTCGCTGCTGGATTGATTTCGGCAGCCCGCCCCCACTAAAACAGCAGAATGGCGAGCGAATAGCCATATAAACGAGTTTGATATGTCCACCATGACTCCGCGCGAAATCGTGCACGAACTGGATAAACACATAGTTGGCCAACAGGACGCCAAGCGCGCCGTGGCCATTGCCCTGCGCAACCGCTGGCGGCGCATGCAAGTGCCCGCCGATATGCGCGGCGAAATTACCCCAAAAAATATTCTGATGATCGGCCCCACCGGCGTGGGCAAAACCGAAATCGCCCGCCGCCTGGCCAAGCTGGCCAATGCGCCCTTTATTAAAGTGGAGGCGACCAAGTTTACCGAGGTGGGCTATGTCGGCCGCGATGTTGAATCCATTATTCGCGACCTGGTAGATGTGGCCATTAAACTGCGCCGCGAACAGGCAATGAAGTCGGTGCAACACCGCGCCGCCGAAGCGGCGGAAGAGCGCATCCTCGATGCACTCTTACCCCCGGCGCGGGATTTTTCCGAGCAGGAGCAAAAGCACGAATCTTCCACTCGCCAAATCTTCCGCAAAAAATTGCGCGAGGGCGACCTGGACGATAAAGAAATTGAAATTGATATAGCCGCCGCCAGTGTCGGCGTGGAAATCATGGCACCGCCGGGCATGGAAGAAATGACCAGCCAGTTGCAAAACATGTTCTCCAACATGGGCCGCGACAAAACTAAAAAAGCCAAGCTCAGCGTTAAAAAAGCCTTTAAGCAATTGCAGGACGAAGAGGCGGCCAAGCTGGTCAGCGAGGAAGATATTAAAACCCAGGCAGTGGAAACCGTTGAACAAAATGGCATTGTCTTTATTGATGAGATCGACAAGGTCGCTCGTCGCGGCAATGTCAGCGGCGCCGATGTCTCGCGCGAAGGTGTGCAGCGCGACCTGCTGCCCTTAATCGAAGGCTGCACCGTATCCACCAAACACGGCATGGTTAAAACCGACCATATTTTATTTATCACCTCAGGCGCCTTCCACCTGAGCAAGCCCTCGGATTTAATCCCCGAGCTACAGGGCCGCCTGCCGATTCGCGTGGAGCTGCAGGCGCTAACCCCGGATGATTTTGAGCGCATTCTCACCGAGCCCAAAGCCTCGCTTACTGAACAGCAGGAAGCCCTGCTGCGCACCGAAGGCGTGACCCTCAGCTTTACCAAAGACGGTATTCGCCGCATTGCCGAAACGGCTTTTGAAGTGAATGAGCGCACCGAAAATATTGGCGCGCGCCGCTTGCACACCATTTTGGAAAGGTTGCTGGAAGATGTGAGCTTTGATGCTGGCATAGATACCCAGGCGATAGAAATCAATGCCGCCTATGTCGATGCCCATTTGGGTGAACTGGCTAAAAACGAAGACCTGAGCCGTTACATTCTTTAATTGGTTAAGTGAACGATATGCAAAAACTCCCCAGCAAAATTCAATTCCACCAGCAGTCACAAATTCTGGAGCTGCATTTTGGCAGCGAAGTGTTTTCACTGCCGGCGGAGTTTTTGCGCGTGCACTCGCCCAGCGCCGAAGTTAAGGGCCACGGCCCCAATCAGGCGGTATTGCAACACGGCAAAAAGGATGTGCGCATCAGCAAGCTGGAGCGCGCCGGCAACTATGCACTCAAGCTCAGTTTTGACGATGGCCATGAAACTGGCCTCTATACCTGGGAGTATTTTTACGAACTGGGCAGCCAGCAGGAGGCGCGGTGGAACCGCTATTTGGATGCTCTACATCAGGCCGGAAAAAGCCGCGAAAAAGACACCAGCGTGGTGAAGTTTGTGTGAGTCAGTCTCCCTCCAACAATGGGAGACTGATCTTAATGAACCTTTACTCAGTCCAGTTAATCGCGCCCAGATAAGACGTCACCAGAATTAAAATACCAAAGGCAATGCGGTACCAGGCAAAGACGACAAAAGTGTGAGTGGCAATAAATTTAAGCAGGCCGCGCACAGCGACAAAGGCTGACACCATAGCGGCAACAAAACCCAGGGCAAAAATGCCCATATCACCAACTTCTAAAAGGTCGCGCGCTTTCCACAAACTATAGAGAGAGGCAGCCGATAAAGTCGGAATAGCCAGGAAGAACGAAAACTCTGTAGCCGCCTTGCGCGACAAACCCAAAAACAATCCGCCAATAATAGTTGCCCCTGAACGCGAAGTGCCGGGGATAAGTGCCAGACACTGACACAAGCCCACTTTAAGCGCGTCCATATAGCTCAAGTCGTCCATCTCGGCGACGCGCGGCTGGTGATTGCGTTTTTCCGCCCAGAGAATAATCAAGCCGCCGACAATAAAGGCGCTGGCAACCGCAATAGGGTTAAACAAAAATGCCTTGATATAACCGCTGAGGAAAAAGCCGATTACGGCAGCAGGGATGAAGGCAATGATCACATTGATAAATAGATCGCGCTCCACACCCGGCTTAACCGCTTTAAACAGGCTGGTGAAAATTTTTACGCGATACTCCCAGACGACTGCCAACATGGCGCCCATCTGAATAAAAATTTCAAAAACTTCGCGCTTTTCCGGGGTGAGAAAATCCAGCAGCTGACCAGTGAGAATCAAGTGGCCGGTACTGGAGATAGGCAGGAATTCAGTTAACCCCTCCACTACGCCCATAAGCAGGGTTTTAATTGCCAGTAATAAATCCATGAGTGCTCCTTAGCGATATTCGACTCTTGCCCATTGCACCTCAACAGGGCGGCGGCAGTCTGGGACAAGCAGACAACAATTGCAAACCCGCGCTATTTCGCCTGCCAGAACTTTTGCATCTCCAGATACATAAAGGACGCAGTCCAGGCGATAAGCACCAATCCAGTCAAGGCTTCCAGGCCACTTAAAAAGCGCAAATGACCAGTGGGATAGAGGTCGCCAAAGCCGAGCGAGGTGTAGGTAGTAAAGGAAAAGTAAACGCAATCCAGCAGGGTTTTACTACCTATGCCTACCAGCTCGCCATGACCGGGGTAGCTGATTAAAAAGTAGTAGCCAAAACCAAAGCACCAGATCTCCAAAACATGTGCACAAAGCGCACCAAAGACCCCAATAACAACCCGCCAGCGTCGGTGCAGGCGAATCCTAAGCAGGAGGCTGCTTAACAGGCTGAGCATCTCAAAATGCAGCAGTACAACAAGGGTAATCAACAGGGAATTGATCACAAAGGATTCAAGCATATTCACTACCTGTGAAATTTTTAGGTGACCTCTACCAGCGGCAGTACAAGCAGCAGTACAGTCACCAGGTTATTTGATAAATGCTGACTTCATACAGCCAAAATTCATCCGCGGCGGCTAAGCTTATACTCTTCCAATTGCAAGGATACAGATCATGAGCAGATTTATAGCCTGGCTAGCCGCCTGCTTGGTATTGAGTGCCTGCAGCAGCGCCAAGTACCAACAGGACTACAAATCCGGCACCGACTTCAGCCAATTAAAAACCTACAGTTGGCGCAGCGCCGAAGTGCAAATCCCCGGCACCAGCGGCAATTATATGCAGGGCCTGATCGATGACCAGAT
>CBIMZH010000160.1:0-6406 GCA_966248255.1 uncultured Cellvibrio sp. | reverse complement strand
CACTATGACCCTCTGCCCCAAATGCGGCTACCAGCGCCGCGAAAACGACAGCCAGGTGCATGCGGATATCTGCCCCGCCTGCGGTATTGTGTATTCCAAGTGGCGGGCGCGGGAGGCCGCTGCACAGCAACCAGCACCGGACGAAAACGACACCGAATTAGTGTTTGAGCAGACCACTGGTCTGCGCGACAGGCTCTGCGCCGCACTAACCTATGTCCCCGAGCAGGTCGCGCGCGAAGCGGTTTGGGCGCGGGGCATTTGCCTGGCCCTGTTTGCCCTATGGGGCGGCTATTTTATTTTTGCCGGTTTGGATTGGCAGAAAATCGGCGGCTCCTTTATGCACAATATCAACCTGCCCTTTCACGAGTTTGGCCATATTCTGTTTGCGCCCCTGGGCCGCTTTATGATGATTCTCGGCGGTAGCCTGTTTCAAATTCTGCTGCCGCTAATTGTATTGGCCGCTTTTATCATTCAACAAAAAGATACCTTCGCCGCAAGCATAATGCTCTGGTGGTGCGGGCAGAGTTTTATTGATGTCGCCCCCTATATAGACGACGCCCCCTACCGCGCCCTGCCTTTAGTGGGGGGTGGCGGCGAAGAGTCGCACGACTGGGGCAATTTGCTGACCATGATGAACGCTGTAGATAGCGCCCATAGCTTGGCAAGATTCACCGCGCTTTTAGGCAGCGGCATTATTATTCTGGCGCTGCTGTGGGGGGGCTGGCTGGTGAAGCAACAATATAACCGCAGCCTGGAAAAATAAATTGTCGGGTCCCGGAGCCAAACAGCAGCTCCAGAACTCCCGACTTAAACTGACAAAAAATACTGAAGTTGGTTATTAACGAGACAAGGTCACTGCAGTTGCAGATAAGAAGTCAACTTGTTCTATTTGATTAAAATTCGACGCGATTAATGAGCCGTCTGATAAATAGAGCATGTCCATTACAGGTACTGCAGAGGCAGTACAGCTATTACTGGCCAAATCAATTTTCAATAAATGATTATCACCGCTTGCCAGAAGGGCATTATGTTGCACATCAAAACGAATTTTGGGGCGTCCATAATTTGCAAGAACATTATTTTGCTGCGCGTCCAAACAAGTATCCACCAAAACACTACGCTCGCCCGTATTCAAATTCATTGCAATAACTTTATTGCGCTCAGATAGATATTGATTGAGTCCATATAGAATATTGTTACTGCTATCAAAAGCTATATCAGCCATATCGCTAATATCTACTCCACTACCTGTAGTGTTATCCATTAAAAGCTCCCGAGCCAGAGTATCAGGATTAATCGCAATAATTGTCGCCTGGCTGATTGAAGATACCACCAACCTATTTTCAATTTGGTCATACACCAGCCCACTAATCGTTCCCAGCATAGGTCCTGTACCTACTAAATCAGCGGCTATTACCTGGGTTTGACCAGACACCAGATCTACAGCAATAACTTGTAATCCATTTCCAACAAAGCCACGCTCATGTGCTTCATCCAGTGTAAAGCTACCGGAACCTACTCCCGCAAACTCGCTTAGATCAGCCACAAGCGTTCTGTTGCCAGTGGCAAGCTCTATTTTTAGCAATGATAATTGCGAATTAAAATTATCATCTAATGCATAAATAAATTTATCATCTGCACTTGCAGCAATATTTTCAGGTCTAACAATTTTTTGGCCATCGCCAATACCATTAGCTGTTGCATAACTTCTTACACCGGTTTCAAGATCAACCGAAATAACCTGGCGAACACCCGCATCTAAAACCAGTAATCGATGGTGAGCCTCATCAACAATCAAGTTATTAACCTGCGAAAAATTTAAAATTTGCGGTTGGTTAGTTGCAGACACAAGCTCACTTGAACCATCGGAAATATCTATGGCCATAATATCGCCATTACGCAATGCGTAAATTTTAGTTAAATCTTCATTGGTAGAAATTATATTGAAATCACCATTTTCAACAAAAATTGTTTGCTCACCTGAACTTGGGTTTATGCGAATTAATTGATCGTGAGAATAGCCTTTTGGAATTGAAGATGCATAAAGATATTGGCCATCAAATTCAAGATTCCATAGAAAGCGATCTGACTCACTTATCTTGGTTAAAGTTGCGGAGCTAATGTCATATTTATACACTGCATTTGCAACAATAGAAGAGTTCAAATCTGAATAGCCCAGCAACAAATAGTAGATATTGGCACTTGCATCATAGGCGCCGCCAGATACCCATGCGGAACCATAAATCTCGCTGTTTATTGCTAAATCAAAATGTTTTTCCAGAGAGTTAAGACCTGAATTTAAAGTTAGCGAATAGATATTCAGGAATCCGCTGTCTACTGTTGCAGAATAAAGCCTAGTACCCTCTGCATTGATAACTGCCGCTTCTTTGTATACACCATCAGGAAGAGCGCTAGGAATAAATGTATCCATATCCAAGGCATACATCTGAGGAATAGTGTCCGAGCCAATAAAGCGATTATTGGCTCTGTCCGGATATAGCGTGAGAGGTAGGCGGTAATTTTGTAGTGTGATTGGCTGATCCTGATTAGTCGTTGTAGCGCCGTCTGAGTCTGTTGCCTCTACATTCAATTCGGTATCACCAAAGGCCAAATCCAGTTCTACCTCCCACTCCAATGTTTGCTCTGCAACAAGGGAAGACTCTGTCGCTGCATATAATTGCGGCTTAGCTGCTAACTTGGAGGTTTCAACAGTTTTTATAGTTGCCTGAACACCATTCACTACGACTTGGTTAATGCCTTTATCGTCGGAGACCAATCCCCGCACTTTGATTTTAGAAGAGGACAATTGCGCACTGGCGCGAGGGAAAGTAATCGTTAGCCCTGGCTTATTGTTGGTAACACTCGCCGAAGAACTTTGCGCTGAGGAAAAACTACTAGAATTAGAGGAATCGATCGAACTACTTTCAACCTGCGAAGAACTGGAACTGCTCAACGAGCTTTGCACTTGATTAGATGAACTGCTTTTTTGCGTATTTTGGCTGGACGAACCACCTCCACCACCGCCGCCACAAGCGGTCAAAAAAAACATTCCACTGAGCATAAAAATGTTGAGCTTATTTTTATAATTCATCGAGCATCCCTTGTGTTTATTTTACTAATGAAAATTAATCCGCACCCTATGGACTAATATGAATTCCAGTGCGGGCGCAAGCACAATAACAGATAGCCGGATTTTTTAAAGTCGGCCTGACTAAAAGCTTTTATTTAAATGGGAATAAACAGGAAAGGCCCTTTCTCAGCCGTAGTTTTAAGGCTATGCCGAGAAAGGAAGCATGCGAGGATTACTGCAGCGTCTCCACCACCATTTCCGCTTGTGGTGGCAGGCTGGCGTGGTGCAGGGTTTGGGTGGGGTAGGCTATCTCGGCGCCGAAGCGGTTGATAATGTCGTAGATGCGCAGCAGCACATCCTGCTTAACCCGGTGGTATTCAATCCAGTTGGTGGTTTTGGTAAAGGTGTAAACAAAAAAGTCCAGCGAGGAGCTGTTAAAGGTTACAAAGTTGACGATCAGCGTTTGCGTCTCGTCTATGTCCTCGTGGCTGGCGAGCATGTCTTTTACCTCAGCGACTATGGGCTCCATATACTGCACATCTTCATAGCGAATACCGATGGTTTCGTAGATGCGTCTGTGGGTCATGCGCGAGGGGTTTTCCACCGAGATACTGGCGAAGGTGGCGTTGGGCACATAGAGCGGGCGTTTATCAAAAGTGCGAATGGTAGTGAGTCGCCAACCGATTTGCTCCACTGTACCTTCAATATTTTTATCCGGTGAGCGCACCCAGTCGCCCACTTTAAAGGGGCGATCCAGGTAGATCATCAGGCCGCCGAAAAAATTGGCGAGCAGATCTTTGGCGGCAAAACCAATTGCTAAGCCGCCGATACCACCAAAGGCGAGCACACCGGAAATGCTGTAACCCATGCTCTGCAAAATGACTAAAGCGGCAGTGACAAACACCGAGCCGCGCAGCAGTTTACTCATCGCCGATACAGTGGTGGCATCCATCGGCTTTTGCATTTTGTGCGGCGACACTAGAATTTGTTCGGCAACTAGGATGAAACGCCAGATAAACCAGGCGATGGCGGCAATTACGCCCAGGCGGCGCACTGGCTCAACAAAACTGTAAAAGCCGGAGCCGGAGACCTTGTCCGCCACGGCGGTGGCCAGGGAAATACCAAATAACCAAATCACCAGCGATACAGGTTTGCGCGCGGCCCAGAGCAGGCTGTCATCCCAGTGATTTTTAGTTTTGCTTACCTGCTGTTCCAGGCGGCTGATAAAACGGCTGGCAATATAGGACACAATAAAGGTGGCCAACACCACTAAAAATATTTTTAGCGTGCCCTGCACATTGGTATCGGCTACACCTATCTTGGCAAACACTTGATCCAAGAGCGAAAGATCCATAAAGACTCCTCGTCGATTTTTTAATTAAACTCCAATAAGCAAAAACTTAGCTTGGCATTAGTATGGCTTTGCTAAACAGCATCGCCAGAATCACTCGTATTCCGCCGCGCGAATCACCTGCAAAAAGGCATCGCCATAGCGTTTTAATTTGCTTTCGCCCACGCCGGTTATTGCGCGCAGCTGCTCTTCGCTGAGCGGGCGGAATTCAAGCATTTCGCGCAGGGTGGCATCGTGGAAGATAACATAGGGCGGCACACCCTGCTCCTCAGCCAGCTGTTTGCGACAGGAGCGCAGTGCACCCCAGAGCGATTGATCTTCCTCGGCAATATTTTGATTCAGGTTGGCGCGGCGCGGTGAGGTGACGGCGAGTTTTATATCGCGGCGCAGGTGAATTTTTTGTTCGCCGCGCAAGATGCTGCGGCAGCTATCGTTAAGCAGCAGGCCACCAAAACCATCGGCGTTAACATCCAGCAGGCCGCGCGCCACCAGTTGGCGGAAAATGGATTTCCACTCATCGCCACTTAAATGCTTACCAATACCATAGGTCGTTAACTGGTGATGGTTTAGCGAGAGAATTTTTTCGTTGTTGCTGCCGCGCAGTACATCAATTACATGACCTGCACCAAAGCGCTGACCGGTACGATAGACGCAGGACAGCGCCATTTGCACCGGTTCACTGGCATCCCAGGTTTGCGGCGGGGTTATGCAGCAATCGCAGTTGCCGCAGTTTTCGCTGAGGTTATCGCCAAAGTAGCGCAGCAGGGTTTGCCTGCGACAGCTGGTAATCTCACAGAGGCCGAGCATAGCGTTTAAGCGCTGGGCTTCATTGCGTTTGAATTCTTCGCTGCCTTCCGATTGCGCCATCATCTGGCGCAGCTTGACCACATCTTCCAAACCGTAGAGCAGCAGCGTCGACGCCGGCTGGCCATCGCGACCGGCGCGGCCTGTCTCCTGGTAATAGGCCTCGATACTTTTGGGCAAATCCAGATGGGCGACAAAGCGCACATCGGGTTTATCTATACCCATACCAAAGGCGATGGTGGCAACCATGATGATATTGTCTTCGCGCAGAAAGCGCTCCTGGTTGTGCTGGCGCACCGCCGCCGATAGACCCGCGTGATAGGGCAGCGCGGTAAAACCTTCACTGCTTAACCACTCGGCAATCTGCTCGACTTTATTGCGCGACATGCAATAGACAATACCCGAGTTGCCCGCCTGTTCCTCGCGCAAAAAACGCATCAGCTGAATTTTGGGATTATTTTTTTGCGCAATCCGGTACTGGATATTGGGCCTATCAAAGCCGCTGATAAATTGCTGGGCGCTGTGCAAATTCAAACGCGCGACTATATCGTCGCGGGTGCGCACATCGGCGGTGGCGGTCAGCGCTATGCGTGGCACCTGGGGGAATTCGCGCGCAAGCAAATCCAGCTTTAAATAATCGCTGCGAAAATCGTGGCCCCATTGCGATACGCAGTGAGCTTCATCAATAGCGAAAAGGGCGATATTCAGCGAGTGAAATAATTCCAGGCAGCGCGGCTGGGTTAAGCGCTCGGGCGCGACATAGAGCAGATCCAGCTCGCCGCGCTCCAGCGCCAGCTCTGTCTGCCAGGCCTCCTGGGCGCTGAGGCTGGAATTTAAAAAGCCGGCGCGCACGCCCAGTTCGCGCAGCGCGCTCACCTGGTCCTGCATTAATGCGATCAGCGGCGACACCACTATGCCCACGCCGGGGCGGGCGAGGGCGGGGATCTGGTAGCAGAGGGATTTACCGCCGCCGGTGGGCATAATCACCAGCGCATCTTCGCCGGCGATCAGGCAGTCGATAATCTGCGCCTGGTTGCCGCGAAAACTGTGGTAGCCAAAAACCTGCTCAAGCAGTGCAAGTGGCTGGTTACTGGTGCCCGGGAGCACAGAGGGTGTCTGCATCAGCGTTTATCTTTCGCGCAAAAAGGCGAATTATACATATCTGCGCAGACAGGCGCGGC
>CBIMZH010000159.1:0-6425 GCA_966248255.1 uncultured Cellvibrio sp. | reverse complement strand
CAGCGCCTGGGTATTGGCATCTTTGGAATCGAGAATGCGCAGCGGGTTAGTACCCAGACGGCGCTTGCTGTCTTCATCCAACTGATCCTGTACTGAAGACAAATAAGCAACCAGTGCATCTTTATAAGCCGCCCGCGCTTCGGCACTGCCCAGTGAGTTAATTTGCAGCTGAACATGCTCGGCCACACCCAGTTCGCGCAGAATTCGCGCACTGAGCAACAGCACTTCGGCGTCTATATCCGGCCCCAAATAACCACACGCCTCTACACCTATTTGGTGAAATTGACGGTAGCGGCCTTTTTGTGGACGCTCGTGGCGAAACATTGGCCCCATATACCAGAGGCGCTGGGTTTGGTTGTACAACAAACCATGTTCTTCACAGGCGCGCACGCAACAGGCAGTACCTTCAGGGCGCAAGGTCAGGCTATCGCCGTTGCGGTCTTCGAAGGTGTACATTTCTTTTTCGACAATATCGGTCACTTCACCAATAGAGCGCTTAAACAGTTCGGTCGCCTCAACGATGGGGAAGCGAATTTCCTGATAGCCATAGCGCTGCAGTATGTCGAAGACCACGCCTTCAACATACTGCCACTGGGATGAATCGCCCGGCAGCAGATCATTCATGCCGCGGATTGCTTGTATTTTTTTCAAAGGAAACCCTTAAGCTTTAGCAATAATATTTTTCGCTTCGGCATCTAACCTCGCCTGCTTTTGTGCAGCTTTTTCGCGAATCAAACGCTCGAGGTTATCCACCAGATTTTCATTGGTCAATTTGTGGCTAGGCTCGCCATCCACATAAATGAGGTTGCTCGGGGTGCCGCCGGCCAGGCCCAAATCAGCTTCACGCGCTTCGCCCGGGCCATTCACCACACAGCCGATAACCGCAACATCCAGAGGCACCGCAATATCTTCTACCCGTTGCTCCAGATCGTTCATGGTTTTAATCACATCAAAGTTTTGACGTGAACAGCTGGGGCAAGCAATAAAGTTCACACCCTTGGAGCGTAAGCGCAGGCTGCGAAGCATGTCCCAGCCCACTTTAATTTCTTCCACTGGATCGGCGGCGAGGGACACACGCACCGTATCGCCAATACCGTCCATCAGCAGCGCACCCAGACCAATGGCAGATTTAACTGTGCCTGAGCGCAGGCCACCCGCTTCGGTAATCCCCAGGTGTAAGGGCTGCTCAATAAGCGTTGCCAATTTGCGATAGGCCGCAACCGCCATAAATACATCCGAGGCTTTAACGCTCACCTTGAAGTTGTAAAAATTCAGCGAATCAAGAATTTCCACGTGGCGCAAAGCAGATTCCACCAGCGCATCAGGCGTTGGCTCGCCGTATTTTTTTTGCAGGTCTTTTTCCAGGGAGCCGGCATTAACACCGATACGAATGGGGATATTTAAATCGCGCGCTTTATCCACCACCGCCTGAATACGTTTTTCGCGGCCGATATTACCTGGGTTAATGCGCAGACAATCCACACCCAAATCAGCCACACGCAAGGCAATGCGATAATCAAAATGGATATCCGCTACCAACGGAATATCCACCTGCTTGCGGATAGCACCAAAGGCTTCAGCTGCATCCATTGTGGGCACAGACACACGCACTATGTCAGCACCTGCCGCCTGAATACGGCGAATCTGTGCCACAGTGGCTGCCACATCGGTGGTTTCGGTGTTGGTCATACTCTGAATGGAGATGGGCGCACCGCCGCCCACGGCCACATTGCCCACCATAATCTGACGCGATTTACGGCGTACTATCGGCGACTCGCAATGCATAACTTAACTTCCTACCTTTAAAGCGAAAATCACTGACCGATTTTCAAAGTTGCGACATTGGTACCGCGTGTTGCAGGCACCTCTATCGGCTGACCATTTAAATAAATTTTTGCACCTGGGGCGTTGCCCAGTTTGACACTAAATGGCGCCTGCCCCTTGAGATTCAAGCTGGCTCCGGCGCGCTCCAATTCTGTTACCAGCACATCACCGTTGGCATCGCTCACTTCCAACCAACACTCATCCTGAAACTCCAGGCGCAGCTCATCCAGCGTCTGCCCTGGCAAGCGCTCTGCCTGAGGCGCAGGCAAAATTTGCGACGCTGTCTCTGGTGCAGTTTCCGCTACCTGGGTTTGATTCGCCACAGAGCTGGCCGCCTCGGCAGATATATTTGAATCACCGCCGCTGTTGGGCACAGATTCAACACTCGCGGCCGTGTCAGCTACAGAGTGGTCAGCTATGCTTGCATCAGGCTCTGCCACTTCAGTACCTGGTTCCGCCACTTCAGCATCTGATATGCCAGATGCGGGCAATTCAGCTTCCGGCAACTCAGTTTCCATTTTTGGAGATATAAATTCCGCGTCCTTTTTGTTATCCAGAAACCAAACAGAGACCAGCCAAACCAGCAGCAACAGTGAAAGCAGCAGCAGCGCAAATTGCCAAATTTTACGATTTGAAGACTCTAGCGGCTGCACCTGAGGCTCAGTGACCAGGCCCATTTTTTTTGCGCGCTCATCGTAGGCAGCCATTACCTGATCGGCATCTACTTTTAACAAATTGGCGTAGGCACGCAAATAGCCGCGAATAAATGTATCCGAATGCAGACGCTCAAAATCGTCCAGCTCCAGCGAGCGCACCTTGCCCACGGTCATATAAAGCTCGCTGGCCACCTGATCCTGTGACAAACCTGCACTCATTCTGGCGCTGGCCAACATTTTGCCTGGAGAAGGCGATTGGTGATGCATTTCAAGAGGTCGGGAGTTTTGCTCTTCAGTCGTCATTGGGTGCCCAATTAGTTCTGGATTTAAAAAGCCGTGGCTCTGCGATCAATGCTGCAGGGTGTTTTTATATTCCAAATATTCTTTGGAATAGGGAAAACGGTTTTTCAACAAAAGTGCGTAACTCGCTTCCTTGTCTTTGTTGCCAAAAATTCGTTCCAGGCGAATGCCAATTAACAGCGCGCGAGGATTGGCTGGTGCCAAGGCCATATAGCGATCCAGATTTTTCTTGGCTTCGGCATACTCCTGTGCGCGCAAAGTTATGTCGGCTAACTCCAGGTAGGGCGCCGCTAAATTTCTATCTAATACCGTAGCGTGCTCAAAGGCCGCATGAGCCCGCTCATCCTTACCTAATTTTTGCGCCGTGCGCCCGACATTCACCAGGGCCTCGGGGCGGCCATCATAATCCAGGTCTGCCGCCGCGGCTTCAAATTCGCGCAGCGCTTCTTCATAGCGTTTTTCAGTGAATAGAAAAATGCCGTAATTGTTATGGGCCTCGGTAAAAGCCTTTTTCATTTTGATGGCTTTTTTAAATGTCTCCTCAGCCAATACCGGCTCCCCTTCCAACTCATAGAGCATGGCCAGGGTATCGGTAGCTTCAGGAGACTTTTTATCTATGTCGAAGGCTTTGCGCAGATGCAAACGTGCAGATTCGCGATTGCCTGAGGCAACATAGTTTTTAGCCAGACTAATATGCAGACCCAAGGCCTTTTGGCGGTCGGCATATTCTTTGGTTGGCGAAGAAACATTGGAAACACAAGCGGCAAGCAAGCTCCCCAGAAGCATCAGGGTGGTCAATCTGAGTAACTGTGCAAAACCTCTGTTATACATTGTTCGTCTCCATCAATTTGAATGGCTATTGCCCCAGGATTTTAACCACCTGCTCTTCCTGGAATTGCGCGCGGTAGCGCTCACTGCGCTTGGTTACGTCATTCACACTACCGGCTAACTGGCCGCAGGCTGCGTCTATGTCGTCGCCGCGGGTGGTGCGCACCGTAGTAATGTAACCCTCTTGCATCAGTATGTCCTGGAACTTGCGCAAGGCATTGTTGCTAACGCGTTTGTAATTGGACAAATTAAAAGGGTTAAACGGAATCAAGTTGATCTTGACCGGGACCTCACGCAAAAGTTCAGCCAACTCATGGGCGTGATGCGGGCGATCATTCACCTGATCAATCAAGGTGTATTCAATAGTAATTTTGCGATGCGTATCTGGCATTGCCTCTATGTAGCGCTTGGCCGAATCCAGCAGCATGGCAATGGGATATTTGCGATTGATGGGCACCAGCTCGTTGCGCAGCTCATCGTTGGGCGCGTGCAGCGAAATCGCCAGGCAGGCATCTGTGTACTGACTCAAACGATCCAGCTGCGGCACCACACCAGAAGTGCTCAGGGTGACGCGACGCTTGGAAATGCCATAGGCATTGTCGTGCATCATCAGGTTCATGGAGTCAACCACATTGTCGAAATTGAGCAGCGGCTCGCCCATGCCCATCATCACCACATTGGTCACACGACGCGGACCATTGGGCTGTAATTGGCCAAAAGATTTTGCCGCGATCCACACTTGGCCAATAATTTCCGCCGCGGTTAAATCGCGGTTAAAACCCTGCTTGCCGGTTGCACAAAAGCTGCAGTCCAGCGAGCAGCCAACCTGTGAAGATACACACAGAGTGCCGCGGTCGCCGTCGGGAATAAATACGGTTTCCACCACATTGCCGCCGGCAACCTTAATCAAAAACTTGCGTGTGCCGTCAGCAGAATCAAGCTGCTGCATCACATCCGGCGCTTTAATTTCGGCACACTTGGCCAGCTTGGCGCGCAGGTCTTTGCTGACATTGGTCATCTCATCAAAGCTGTCAGCGCCCATCTGGTGAATCCACTTCATCACCTGAATTGCGCGAAATTTCTTTTCGCCAATGGATTCAAAAAAGGCGATGAGTTTGGCCTCTGGCATTCCCAGCAGATTGACCTTGGTTGAGCCATCCGTGCTACCCGCTTGAACCGCCTCCGCTGCGGAAACCTGTTCAGCGTTTGGATTAAATTGCTCAGTCATTTTCGGTACCTGCTGAAAACAGAGCGCCGGCTCGCCAATTAGCGAACCAGAACCTCATTACTGGGGAAGAAATAAGCGATTTCGCGCGCAGCGGAAACCGGGGAATCGGAACCGTGCACAGCGTTGGCATTAATCGCGGTAGCAAAGTCAGCGCGAATAGTGCCTGGCGCCGCCTTGGCCGGATCGGTGGCGCCCATAAGGTCGCGGTTGGCCAGGATGGCGTTTTCACCGCTCAACACTTGTACAACCACTGGGCCGGAGGTCATAAACTCAACCAGACCTTCAAAGAAGGGACGGCCCTTGTGCTCGGCGTAAAAGCCTTCGGCCTGGGCAGCACTCAGTTGCATCATGCGCTGGGCAACGATTTTTAAGCCGGCTTTTTCAAAGCGGGCGACAATTTCGCCAATGTGATTTTTGCTCACCGCATCTGGCTTGATAATCGATAAAGTTTGTTCAACAGCCATGGAAACTCCACTACCCTTAAATTCCAGTGAAATGGTCTTTTTGCGCCCTTTTACCGCATTTTAAGACCCACAAAATACAAAACCCGCGGATTATACGCGGGTTGGCACGATTTTTATATGCTAGCCCCTTGATAAATAAACAAAATCAGCAGGGGTTCGCAGCGCGCTTAATTGAGGCTGGCAGCCCGGTCTTTAATACGCTTGACCATAGCCTTAAGGCCATTGCCCCGGGTGGAGCTCAGATGCTGAATCAGATCCAGCTGGTCGAAGTAGGCATCCACATCAAACGCCAGGATATCGCCCGCTGATTTGCCGTTAAACGCGGCCAACACCACACCCAGCAAGCCTTTAACAATAAAGGCATCGCTATCGGCGGTAAAAAACAATTTGCCCGCACGATTTTCATCCACCAGCCAGACTTTACTCTGGCAGCCACGCACCAGCGACTCTTCGGTTTTTAGCGCTTCAGCCATGGGCGGCAGCTCTTTGCCCAGGTCGATAATGTATTTGTAGCGCTCTTCCCAGTTATCAAAAAAGCCCAGGGTATCCACTATATCGTCTGCGCTGACATCTACGCCAAATTCAGTCATTAGCTTGCCTTTCCACTCGTAAACTAAGTACACCAACTACCTGCACCAGGTAGATTCGGAGGTTTGCCGGGCCCTGAGGGCCGACTTTGAGGCGCCATTGTATTGCCAATCACCAATGCCAGCCAGAAAAACCGGCGATGCGCAGCCCTGGCACCCAGGCAAAACCCAACCACTGCTTAACGCTTTTTTGCACTTTAGGGTCCATTTTAAGGACTTTTGTCATTTGGCCAACCCCCGGGCAAAACCTTAGAATGAACGTTCACTCTAATGGTAATAAGTTTGGAGATATACCCCATGCGGTCGCAGCACCCAGCCTTCCCTCTTTTTATTGGACTCATTCTCAGCGCCAGCGTTCTCAGCGGCTCTCTCACCGAGGGGCTGAAGCCGGAGACCCTAACCGCCGTCGTCACCGGCATGGATCTCGGCAAGGCCGCCATAGCGCGGGCCGTCGCGGCGGCGCTTGCCGTCATCCTGGTCTTATCGCTCAAGCCCTCCCGCACCACCTGGATGGCCGTTGCGGCGCTCGGCGCCCTGG
>CBIMZH010000158.1:0-6427 GCA_966248255.1 uncultured Cellvibrio sp. | reverse complement strand
TTAAGCGCTTCTTCAATGGGCGCATCGGCCACCATCTCGGTTTCGATCAGCCCGGGGGCGACACAGTTGACGGTGATATTGCGCTTGGCCAGTTCAATGGCGAGGGATTTACTGGCGGCGATAATACCGGCTTTGGCGGCGGCATAGTTGGCCTGACCGCGATTGCCAATCAAACCGGACACAGACGCCAGGGTGACAATACGGCCGGGTTTGCGGCGGCGCACCATGGGCATAATCAGCGGGTTGAGCACATTGTAAAAACTGTCCAGATTGGTGTGGATTACATCATCCCAGTCCTCGCCGCTCATCGCCGGGAAGGCGTTGTCGCGGGCGATACCGGCATTGCAGACCACGCCGTAGTAGCAGCCGTGGGCTTCTATATCCGCCTCAAGGATGGCCTTGGTCGCCTCGCGCTCGGCCACATCAAACTGCAGCACCCGCGCCTTGCCACCGGCGGCGATTATCTCTTGTGCCAGGGTATCTGCCTGCTGGCGCTGGCTGCGGCAGTGGAGTACCAGCTCGTAACCCGCTGCTGCCAGTGACTGGGCAATGGCCTTGCCAATGCCGCGGCTGGAGCCGGTCACCAAAATTGTGTCTGTCATATCTCTATCCCACTTGCTCGGGTGTGCGGCTTAGCCTGCCACCTGCCCTTTTTTATGTTGAAAACGCTTGATCTAATTTTGTTGTAAAAAGGCTTCCGGGTTGTCCGGCTGAAAAACATTGATATTGGCGCTGGCCTGGATCTGGCTGTGTTCGCCACGGCCCTGGAGGCTGCATTCAAATACACTCAGGCCATTTTCGCCGCGCACCAGCTCCTGCACTTTAACCTCCAGGATCGCACCCAACGGGAAGTGACCATGGCTGCAGCTGTATTTGCGGCTGCCCACCAAAAAGCCGATTTTGACCGGCTGACCGGCGCGGCGCGCGCGCAAGCCGCCAAAGGCGCCTATGGTCTGCGCCATCAATTCCATACCCACCCAGCCGGGCAGGCCGCCGTCTTCCACCAAAGGGGTGTCGGCACGAACAGTCACGCTCGCTTGCAGCTGATGCTCATCGCCAAAGTCCACCTGGTCGAGCAGTACCATGGCGCCGGTGTGGGGCACCAAAGATTCAAAACTGTATTCGCAATCAGTCACCGCAGCGCTCCAAAATCAGCGAAATATTATTGCCGCCAAAGGCGTAGGAATTACTCATGGCATAGCGCAACGGCCTGGCTGCCCGGCGCGCGCCCAGCTGGCTCAGCGGCGCCAGTTGCGCATCCCGCTCGCCATCCCAGAGGTGTACCGGCAGGGCGCCATCGCCGCGCACCAGCGCCAGATAGCAAAAGGCCGCCTCCAAAGCGCCAGCGGCACCCAGAGTGTGGCCGGTCAGGGATTTGGTCGAGCCGCAGGGCACATCCAAACCCAAGACGCGCGCGGTAGCCAGGCTCTCCATGCGGTCGTTCTGCTCGGTGGCGGTGCCGTGCAGGTTAACGTAATCAATCGCCTCAGGCGCGAGCTCGGCCATCGCCAGGGCCGCGCGCATGGCCGCCTCGGCGCCCTTGCCCTCTGGCTCTGGCGCCGAGATATGGTGTGCATCCGAGGTTTCGCCGTAGCCCGCCAGGCGCACCTGGCTGGGCTCGCGGCTGAGAATCATCAGCGCTGCGCCCTCGCCGATATTAATCCCCTGGCGCTTGGCGCTAAAGGGGTTGCAGGGCTGATCGCTGACCGCCGCCAATGAGCTAAAGCCGGTTACCGTCAGCTGGCAAAGGCTGTCGCCGCCGCCCACGATCACCGCATCGCACACGCCCAGCTGGATCAACCGCGCGCCGCTGGCAATGGCCTTGGCGCCCGAGGTGCAGGCGGTGGAGATAGTCCACTGGGGGCCGGCAATACCCAGATACTCAGCGACAAATGCCGAAGGCGCGCCTATCTCCTGCTGGCGGTAGTGAAAGTCAGCGGGAAAGCTGCCGCTGCGGCTATGTTCGGCCACCGCGGCTTCGCCCTCGGCGATACCCGAGGTGCTGCTGCCAATAATGGCGCCAATGCGCGCGCTGCCGTAGCGGGCTTTAAGCTGTTCAACGGCCGCTTTTATAGGCTCCAGCGCCGCGGCAAGCAGATCGTTATTGCGCGTGTCGGCGCGGCGCGGCAAATCAGTCACCTGGCCCAAAGGCAGAGATTTTCCCGGGCTGTATGCCTCGGTTGCCTTAAGCGGCGTTTGCTCAGCGTTAAATAAGCGCTGCGCCAGAGCGTCTATATCGCCGCCCAGATTGCACAGGGCGGAGACCTGGTGCAGATATGTATCAGTCATGCGTGGCTTTCTCCATAGCCTGATCTTTCGCTTGGCGCACAAAACTCAGCGTCTGCACGCGCAGCAGCAGCGGCAGGTGCAGATGCTTAAGCACTAAAGGCTCGCTGAGCGACCAGTCGCCCAAACCCTTCTCTGCCGATTGCGCGCCCTGGCTGTAGCTAAGTTGCAACAGGCCTTTGCCTTTGTAGCTGAGTAGCCGCTCATCGCCGTTAAGGCTGAGCTGCCAGTGCTTGTCATTGGCCAGCAGGGATTGCCAGTCGGCTATGGGCCACCAGGCCGCCAGGCTGGAGGCCAGTAAAAAGCGCGCCGGCAGCGACTCGGGCAGCTCCGGCGATCTGTAGCTTTGCAGCTCGCCCTTGGCGTTCTGCTGCAGCGACAGCAGGCGGCGGCCAAAGGGGTCGAGCAGCACCAGGCTGATGCCGGCGTCGGTTTGCGCCAGGGCGGCAGTTAACTGGTAGTGCTTTTGCGCAGGGCCGGCCTTGCCATAGTCCAGCTGCAACTGCTGCAGTGCTTGCCAGCAGCAGTGGCCGCTAGTGGCGGCGGGCAGCGGCAGCCCGGCCAGGCCATCCACTTTTTGGCTGGCGCAGCCCGCCAGGGTCAACCAGACAAGGCTGATAAACGCCAGGGGTCTATACCAGATGGACCAGATGTTAAAGCCGGATATCACCCCTATTCGCTCCGGCAGATTTCCACCAGCGCATTGAGGCGGCGCTTGGGATGGGCGACAAAGGGGTTGTTGGTGTCCCAGGCGTAACCGGCGAGGATAGAGCTGATCATGCCACTGACTTGCGCCGAGGCGCGCTCCTGGCGGAAGAAGACCACATCCTGAAAGCGGCCGTCGTACCAGGCCTCCACATATTGGCGGAAGGTGTCCACGCCGCGCTTGAGCGGTTCGGCGTACTCGGCTTCCCAATCTACGCTTTCACCCTTGAGCTGACGGCTGACCAGAGGCGCGGCAAAGCTGGCGGATTTCATCGCAATAGTTACACCGGAGGAGAATACCGGGTCGAGGAACTCGCCGGCATTGCCGAGCAGGGCGAAGTTTTGCCCCCACAGCGATTTCACATTGCAGGCATAGCCCTGCAGGGTTTGCACTGGGGTATCAAACACCGCATTGCGCAGCAGCGCGCCCAGGTCGCTGGTGTCATTCACAAAACCCTGCAAGCAGGCTTTAAGGTCGTCTTTACCGGCAAAGTAGTGGCTTTCGCCCACTACGCCCAGGGAGCAGCGGCCATTGGCAAAGGGGATCAGCCAGAACCAGACATCTTTGTGCTGGGGGTGAACCGTGACCAGAATTTTGGAACGGTCGTAAGTGGGGCTGGTGATATTGTCCTGAATATGGGTAAACACCGAGGTGCGCACCGGGAAGTCCGAGGGCAGCTCCATATCCAGCAGGCGCGGCAATACCCGGCCAAAGCCGGAGCCGTCGAGGACAAACTTGGCGTCCAGTTGGTAGGCCTCGCCCTGATCGGTTTGCACCTGCAGGCTGGCGCCCTGGTCGTGCAGCTCTATGGCGGTTAGGCCGTGGCCAAAGCGGATTTCCACGCCCTGCTTTTGCGCTTCGCTGGCGATCAGATTATCAAAGGCGGCGCGCTGTACTTGGAAGGTAGTACCCGGGCCGGGGGAGAACTTGTCGGTAAAGTCGAAAAAGCTGTAGTTGCCATTGTGGGTAAAGGCGGCGCCGTTTTTAAACTGGAAACCGGCGTTATTGACCGCCTCCAGCATGCCCGCGGATTCAATAATTTCCATGCACTGGGGCAGCAGGCTCTCGCCGATGGAAAAACGCGGGAAGTGCTGGCGTTCAATCACCACCACCTTGTGGCCCATGCGATGCAACAGGCTGGCCGCAATGGCGCCTGAAGGGCCGGCGCCAATAATAGCGACTTCGGCGTGCTGGACGGGGTTGCTCATAAAGATGTACCTAGATTGTTATTGATATCCGGTGTGGAAGTGCGCATCGCTGAGGGCGGGAGCGGGTGGAACAGCGGGTTAAGCAGCCAGCAGCAGAGGATGCCGCCCAGGACTATGGCGCCAAATTGATGCAGCACCGGTACGCCGCTCAATGATAATAAACCGAAAGCGAGGATTGATGTGCCAGAGGCCAGGCTGGAAGCCAGCCAGGAATCGGCGTTAAAACCCACTTCCAGGTAGAAAACCGAGGTGTCTATGCCTATGCCCAGCACCAGCAGCAGGGCCATCAAATGAAACAGGGTCATGCCCTGGCTGGCGGCCATAGCCAGTGCCAGCAGCAGTGACAGCGCCAGTGGCAGCAGCATGCGCCAGCTGCGGCGGCGATAGTAAATGCCCAGCACCAGGCCCAGCAGGCCCAGGGTCAGCACCAGCACTTCAGTCACACTCAGGCGGTAGCGACCAAGCAGCTTGGACAGCTCGCGGGTCTGGTCGACAAACGTCACTCCGGGCAAGTCAGCCGCCAGCGCTTGCAGGTCGACATCCTGCTCATTGCCGCTCAGGGTAATCAGCGCCTGCCAGCCCTTATCGCTCTGGTTGAGCGGCGGCAGCAGTTCGCCCAGGGCACTGGCGTAAATCGCCTCGGGTGGCAGCAGTTCGCTGGGCAACTGCGGCGCCTGGCAGCGAGTGCCCAGCTTGGCGCAAAGCAGCGCCAGTGCGCCATCCGCGCCATAGAGTTTGCTGGCCACCAGCTCGCGGTCGGCCTGCTGTTGCGCTGCCGCCGGCAGGTATTGCGCCAGGCCCTGCCAGTGGAGGTCGGGCTTGTTTTGCCCTGCCAGGCGCTGCATCAGTTTTTGTGAAAGTTGCAGCAACTGCTCGCGGCTATCGCCCTCCAGGTAAAAAAAGCGGCTGGAGGATGGCGACTGCATGATTTGCTGCACTTGCTGTTCAGAGTTCAGCAGCGCTTTGGGCGAGGTGTTGAGGTTGATAACCGAATCATTGGCGCCGGCGTGCAGGAGCAGGCCAAGGGCGGCAAGGGCGGCCAGCGCCAGTGCGCTAAAAGTCGCTTTGCGCCAGCGCCACAGGGGGCGATAAAGCGCCAAACCCAGGGGGTAGAAAGCTTCAGCGGCGCGCTGGGCTGCCGATGGTTTGGCCTCGGTGCCAAGCCTTGGGCGGTAATAGGGCGCCAGCGCCAACACACTCAGCCAGCTGCCCAGCAGGCCAGCGGCAGAAAACACCGCCATTTGTTGCAGGCCGGGGAAAGGCGTGCTCAGTTGCAGTAAGTAGGCGGCAATACTGGTGAGTGCACCTATGGCCATGGCGTAGCGCAGATGCTGGCGCGCCAGGGCGCCAGAGCCCAAACGCTGGGCGGCCACCAGCAGGTGCAGCACATAGTCCACCGCCACACCCAACAGGGTGCTGCCAAAAGCCAGGGTGAGAATATGGATACGGCCAAACACCAGCAGGCTGATGGTCAGCGCCAGCAGGCAGCCGCTGGCCAAGACCAGCAGCACCGCCACCAATGGCGTGGGCGAGCGGAATACCAGCAGCACCAGCAGCACTATGCCGATGAGTGAACCCAAGCCCACACTGGAGACCTCATCCCGCGCCTGGGCGGTGCCGGCGGCGGCGTGAAAGACCATGCCGGAAGTAAGCAATTCAAGCTGGGGGTGAGCTTGGCGGAAGCCATCCACCACCCGCATCACATCGCCCTGCACCGCTATATCAAAGGGGTTGGCGTTAAGTTTGGCGCTGATCATAAACCAGCTGCTGCCCGGCTTTTGCACGTCATCCACCAGCGGCAAATCCTGAAACTGGCGCAGCTTTAAGCCGGGGGCTAAATGCAGCAGCCAGCGGCCGCCCAGGTTGAATGGGTCTTCGGCAAAGGGGTAAGGCCGGGGGCTGGCCATAGGGCTAAGCAGCTGCACCAGCGCCTGATCGGCCAGTGCCTGGGGGCTGTTATCGCTCAGCCAGGCGCGAGCCTCAGCGCTGAGCAGCTGCTGGCTGTAGGGGCGATAGAGGTCGAGCAGCTGCTGTTGCAGGTTGAGCGAGGGGTTATCGGCGCTTAAACGCTGGGAGGCGAGCAGTTGCTGCTGCAAGTCCAGCGCCTGGCTATAGGCCTGCTCTGGCTGCTCGCTGGGGGTTTGCACCAGCAGCAACAGGCGATCCTGAAAGCGGTTGGCAAGCAACATGCTCAGGTCGTGCACTATGGGGTTGCGCTCATCGCGCG
>CBIMZH010000157.1:0-6437 GCA_966248255.1 uncultured Cellvibrio sp. | reverse complement strand
TGGCAAGTCCCGCGCAATTCAGGAGCTGATCCGCAATATCGAAAAACTCGCCCGCTCCCAGGCACCGGTTTATATCAGCGGCGAATCTGGTTCAGGTAAAGAGTTAGTGGCCCGCTCCATTCACGACCTGGGTCCAAGAGCCAGCAAACCCTTTATTGCTGTGAACTGCGGCGCTATACCGCGCGAGTTGATGGAAGGCGAATTTTTCGGCCACAAAAAAGGCAGTTTTACCGGCGCCCATCAGGACAAGACAGGCCTCTTTCAGGCCGCGGAAGGTGGCACTTTGTTTTTTGATGAAGTAGCTGATTTGCCGCTGGATATGCAGGTAAAGCTATTGCGCGCCATCCAGGAGAAGTCTATTCGTCCTATAGGTGCCGCAGAGGAAATTATCACAGATATCCGCATTCTCTGCGCTACCCACAAAAATCTTGAGCAGGAAGTTGCCGAAGGCAGATTTCGTCAGGACCTGTTTTATCGCCTCAACGTTATCCAATTAAGCGTGCCACCACTGCGCGAGCGTCAGGAAGACATTCCCCTGCTTACCCAGCACCTGCTGAAAAAGCTGGCGGCTGAAATTAATATGCCCACACCGCAATTAAGTGATGCAGCCGTCAGCCGCCTGGCCAGCTATTGTTTTCCGGGCAATGTGCGCGAACTGGAAAATATTCTCGAGCGCGCCTTTACCCTAAGTGAAGGCGACATGATTGATGCCAGCGACCTGCAATTGCGCGGCGACTCAAGTCAGGTAACGACAGTTCAACCAGCCTATGCAAGCGCCGCCCAGCAACCACCGCTTCAAGAGCGAAGCGCAAACACAGGCTCTAGCTATGATTACCCGGCGCGATGCGCAGAGTACCCATCACTGGATGATTACTTGCAGGAAGTGGAAAAAGAAATTTTGTGCCATGCACTTGAGCATGCCAAATGGAATAAAACTCTGGCCGCCAAGCATTTGGGAATCAGCTTTCGCTCACTGCGTTACAGATTACAAAAGCTGGGTTTGGAAGATGAATAATCGCTACCCCCATCCCTGGAGGCAGGCAAGTTTTACCAACAGCCATCCGGCCCTTTAGTGCCCTGCTCATCGAGCGTCAATTCATTACAGCCATTAGTATCAGCCGTTTGTGGCACCTTTATAGCCGCTGCAGTTAGCGTGTAGGTAGTTGCGGTTACATCGCTAATTTTAAACTCATAAAAACCAACACCAGGAGAAACATGGCTGCCGTCGTTCAGCATTTTATAAACAGCGCAGTTATCCTTGTCATTAAACTTGCCATAGACGGTGTAACAGCGCTGAAGTCGCTGCGCCAAGTCCATTAGCTCAGCCTTGCCTTCGGCGCGATTCGATTTGCGCACCGACTCTTGATAAGACGGATAAGCAATGGCAGCCAAAACGCCGACTATCAAAACCGCCGCCATCAACTCAACCAGTGAAAAGCCTGCGTTGGTCTTTCTCATTCGATTACTCCAATTGACGCCAGGACTGGCGATTAAACAATTCACAGGGGCGCCCACCAGTCGTACTCACTTGCTCACCGTTACTGCGAATACCCACCACCGCAATGGTACCACTGGTACCGCTGGCACCGGCACCGCATTCATTGCCACTTGAGCTTGATGAAGCGGAGCTACCCGAGCTGCCCGAACTACTGGTTTGGTTACCGCGATTTAATGTTCCCTCCAGCGAAGTAAGCTGACCAAAAATCGCCACATCAGAATAAGTATTGCCATTATCGCCGAGCAAGTGATATGTCAGACTGGTATTGCCCACCGCAATCAATTCCATCAACCAACCAGAACCACCCGAATTACAGGAGTCCTCACTGGGAATGATGGTAGAGAATATCAGTCGATCGTAAAGCAGCAGAGGCTTGGTGGTAATACGTTCGTTTGCTGGAAAGTTCATATACCAGCCATCAGCTGTTGCCCAATTAACCGCATTTCCACCACTGCTGGTAACCTCACCATCAATAACGCGTTTAACACTGGTAGAACTGCTCGCAATTGTTTTTTGATGCAGAGTTGTAATGCCGGTCGTAATAGCTGCGCCTTTGTCTGCAATGGCATAAATAGTTTGAATATAGGAGGACACCTGGTTATCGCTGGTCGCCACATAACGCCCAGTTCCAAAATAAGCCATAACCCGAGCTGGTGTTAACTCTGTATTAAATCCAAGGGTTGGACTAGCAGTTATCGGTTGACGATTATTGCTTGAATCCTTTGCAACAAATAAAGGAACTCCGCTGTAAGCTAGCTTCCAACTACTTTCAGTTGTGCCCGACAGATCAAATTTCCACAAATTACCGCGCAGATCGCCAGCATAGGCGGCAACCACACGCCCCGTTGGATCAGGTAAAAGTGCTGGTTGCGCCAAAGCGTTCTCTACACCTGTCTCAGCAGTAGAGGTAGCCTCAATAAATTTAGTGCGCGAACTAGCCGTTGGGTTTGCCGCCTTATTGATTTCATCGGCAATATCGATAATCCCTAAATAGGCTTTGGATGGGCTAGCGGAGGTGGCGTTGTAACCATTGCCAATATAAATCTTCCAGCGATTATCCATACCCGGCGCAATAATGGGCAAACCGGTAATATTGCCCAACTGAGGATAGTTAGCTTCAGACAATTCGAACAACACATTGGCAGCACTAAAAGTATCTGGATCAGTTACATCCAAAACATAAATGCCCTTTCCTCCAGCACCAAGCGAACCCACCAGAATGCTGCGCCACTGCCCCCCGATATAAGCATCTGTCACATAAACAGGTCCATCCACCATATAGTGATGAAGATGCTGATTGTCCTGACCGTATAGTCTGGAAGTCAGATTGGCAAAATTGCTAAATACTTGATTGGGTATATAGGTAAAAACTTCCGCGCCTGCCGCTGGAGTACCAGTTAATTTGGCATTAAAGCCATGCAACATGCCATCGTTGGCACCCACATATAACATTTCACGACGGCTTTTCTTTTTGTTGTTGTAATAGGTGGTATAGCTACTACCACCAAGATCGCTGGACAACCGGTCATAGCGGAGATTTTCCGTTCCTGCATATGCAGGGTCTGAGTTAACTATATCACCCAGAATCTTTTCGCGATTGCGCAATGCATATGTACTATTTGTTGTTGCATCATTCACACCCCGAATCCACCCCAAACGCGCCTGACCTGCAGCGTCAGTTTCGCCGTTGATCAGATAATTTTTTTGTGTAGTGGATAAGTTGGCCCATAAAAATTCAACGCCTGAGGTTCCTGCAAAGGTATAAATTTTACGAGAACTGGCAGAAGGGATACTTGCTGTCCACAAATTATTGCCAAAGGTACCATTTGGATTAATTTCCGTAGCCTTCAATTCACCAGACCAATCCCCGCTATTGAATAGTGCGTTGTAAACAACACTACCAGTATTCAAGTTAGTTGAGTTTGCAGCGGCGGCAGCGGCGTTGTTTGCTTCGCGCTGATTAATATCGCGCAATAATCCGGCAAGACTTTCCGCAAAAACATCCGGCTCCCCTGCGCTAAAAAAGTCACCGTGGCCATTGACGGCTGCGTGAATCATATCGTCAATTTTCTTGCCATCGTCAACGCTGGTATTAATGGTGGGCCAATTAATAGAAGTACTATTAAGAATAGAGTCGGCCACATTGATTGTTCCCAAGGTTCCAACTACACCCAAACCTATAGTGTAGGTAGTCATATGCTGCCAAAACGCTGGGTCGACAGTATTGGGTTTGACGCGATTTCTTAGATTATCGCGCAAATCATTTTTCCAATACTTCATGGCGACATCAGCCAAAGTGTCATTCTGGCTAGCACTGAAAGGCGCACCAGCTACGTACTTATAACTCGATGGACCTGTAGTACCCTGATTATATAAAGTACTGCCGTCAACCGAGTCCTGTGCACCAATACTTGAAGGTGTATCACCGTTCCAATAACCGTCGGACATTAAAAACGTATAGCTAGCACGACACTCAGCATGTGGACTCGAATCTCTGTTGGCTGGGTCCTTCGACCAGGGGCCACCGTTATCAGCGCGAGAATAATAAGTCCCTATCGCGTCCAAGGCTTTGCGTAGCGGAGTACTACCACTAGGAACTTCAGCGTACAACTCTGTCAAAAATGACTTTTTGCGTTCGACATCAAATACGCGAACCCCTGTTTTAATCACATCGCTAGAAACGCCATCAATACTGCTACCCGTAGTGTTAATAGAACCGAAGCCTACACGAATATCATCTTTTTGCTGCGAAAACGCGCGACCAATACCTGCTTGCGCCGTGAGCATACGAGTATGGTAATAGGTATACCAGTTGGCAAAATTTTGAATTTCCTGAGCAAAGGTACAACTCACCACACCAGCGACCACATTACAGTCAGTGCGTTTGCTAGAATCTCGACCATCCCCCGTAAAAGGCGCATTAGCACTGATGATTTCGTGCTTGGTATAATTAGCAGAATTCCACTCACCACCAACAGTGCCATTAAAATAAAAATAGGTTGCAGGATAATATTTAACATTAGCGCTGTTTTGGTTGCTGCAATTCCCGGCAGAAGTACACTTTCTTGTACTGCTCAGCGTTACTTGAGTTGTAAGCTTGAGGCAGCCAGTTGAGGTTGATGAGCCTGGCGATACCGCAGCACAAGTTGTATTAGCATTAGCCATTAAACTAACGCCATCCGAACTGCTTACCCAAGGCAAATAGAGCTTTGCAGGATCATAGTAGGTAGCATTTAGCTTTGAGCGGGTCAGCATGCCGTACACATTACTTGGATCAGGTATTCTTGAAGTACCAGTCGTTTGTACGATATTGACCCCTTCAATATATGACTCAGGCGTAATTTCATAATTCATAGAGCCTGAGTCATCGAGCACAAACATAACATTTGGTTCGGCACCCGCAACCAAAAACAAGGGTGATTGCGACAGACTAAGCGCACTGGTGCTTGTGGCATACAATATGGATAACCAGCCAAACAAACTGGTCAAACCGACTTTAATATTCATCTTGCCCATACAAATAACCTCATACAGGTTTACTGCAAAAAAATAATTATTGGCGACGGTAAAGGGACTGCAGATAAACCACAGTATTTTCAGTCACGCCCACACCGCGACTCGTCACGCGATAAACCATAATCTCTGGCGCACTGCGCACACCTACTACATCGACCGAACGACCATCGGAACCAGGGACATAGGCCACATCCAATTTTTCAACAGCGTATCTCGGCTTTTCTTCGGTCAAGGTCAAATTAACATTGGCCTCGACCGAATTTGCCACACCATCCTTTACCCAAACATATTCATTGCGCCAGTAGGGCGCACTCGAACCATCGGCCAACTGCTCCATAAAGCCTTTGACGGTACCATCCATATTGGGTGCGTTAACTGTGTTAACTGAATCTTCACCCTGGCGCAGCCCCGCTTCTGCCGCCTGAAAGGCAATCTGCTTATCGCGCAGGTTACCCATCATTAATTCTTGCAAATTACTACCCTTTATTGCCGAGATACCAACCACCGTCATCATCAGCAACATAATCAGGCCAACTATGAGCACCGCCCCTTGTTGCTGGCGAAGTTTTCCAGTAACTAAACTTTGTCTTGGTTTCATATAAAACTCGCTTTACTAAGGCAGCTGATTGCGCATGGCAACGGTAGTGGTAAATACTTGGTGTAAACGCTTGTCTTCAGCTGTAATTTTTTTGTCATCAAACGTGTAGGTTTGCTTATCATCTACGGCGTTGTCCTCGACACTTTCCACCAATAGTGCAAGTTGCACACTAACAATTGGATCAGCAAGGTTATTCCACAGGCCGGTCAATGCATTAGTTGCATCGTTATAGGTACTTACCGTTTTGTAGCGATTGAATTTCACCGCTATATCGCTGACACCTTCCAGCAACTCCACCGGAGTTTTATCATCCTCTTTTTCAAACAGGCTCGGGCGCCCGGATGTGCCTGTGCCTATAAAATATATAAGTGATTTAGCCTGAGATATTTGCGCCCCTTCAGCAAAGTACTCCTCATAATTCAAATAGTCACCACCCCAGGCGCCGTCATAGGTCACCACAAGCTTGGTTCCATCTAGGGTCAGGGCCTTGGGTTTGAATACGATAGTTTTTTGATAATCAGCGATCAGCAGGTTTTTATCCGCGCACAAGCCATTGTAACGGGCCTTCCCATCATCACAGGCGCCAGCTTCAGTAGACTGCAGAGCAACCGTCAGCTTTCCTGTTTCTGCCGGGATAATCAGCGGTGAGCTTTGACCGTCGAGCGCGCCGCGAATGGCCACCGCCACAGTGTCATCCAACGCATTAAGCGCAGCTACCTTATCTTTTGATAGAACTTCGAGCCCATCGTTATATTTATTGGTGTAGTCGATACCCGTCAGCATATTGCTGATGGTAGAAACCCTACCGCGAAACCCGGTGAAGCC
>CBIMZH010000156.1:0-6445 GCA_966248255.1 uncultured Cellvibrio sp. | reverse complement strand
GTAGGTGGCGGGGTTGGAGCGCGGGGTGCGGCCAATGGGGCTTTGATCTATATCCACACACTTATCAAAGTGATCCATGCCTTCAATTTTGTCGTGAGCGGCTGGGTCAAGGGTGGTGGCGCCGTTAAGCGCGGTGGCCGCCAGTGGGTGAAGGGTGGCGTTAATCAGGGTAGATTTACCCGAGCCAGACACGCCGGTCACGCAGGTCATAAGGCCAACGGGAATTTCCAGGGTGACATTCTGTAGGTTGTTGCCCTTGGCGCCTATCAGGCGCAGCATTTTTTCCGGATCAACTGGGTGGCGCTCGACGGGTACGGCGATTTCCCGCGCGCCACTCAGGTATTGCCCGGTAATGGAGTCGGGTGTCTCCATTATCTGTTTGACCTTGCCCTGGGCGATCACCTGGCCGCCGTGGACACCGGCGCCCGGGCCTATATCGATCACATGATCAGCCAAGCGGATAGCGTCTTCGTCGTGCTCCACCACAATCACCGTATTGCCTATGTCGCGCAGATGGGTGAGGGTGCGCAGCAGACGCTCGTTGTCGCGCTGGTGCAGGCCAATGGAAGGTTCGTCAAGAATATACATAACGCCTACCAGGCCGGCGCCTATCTGGCTTGCCAGCCGGATGCGCTGGGCTTCGCCGCCGGATAGGGTTTCAGCACTGCGGTTTAGCGTCAAATAGTTAAGCCCCACATCCACCAAAAAGCGGAATCTATCGCGCAGCTCCTTAAGGATCTTGTCGGCGATGCCGGCTTTGCGCCCGGTGAAGGTCAGTTTGGTGTAATAGTCATGCGCATCGGCCACCGGCATTTCGGTGATCTGCGCCAGCGGCTTTTCATCGATAAATACGTTGCGCGCCTCTTTGCGCAGGCGGGTGCCGTTACATTCCGGGCAGTGTTGCGACGACAAGTACTTGGACAGCTCCTCGCGCACAGAGCTGGATTCAGTATCGCGGTAGCGGCGCTCCATATTGGGTAGCACACCCTCAAAACTGTGGCTGCGTTTATAGACATCGCCGCGGTCGTTCACATAGTTAAAGGCGATTTCATCCTCGCCAGAACCGTAGAGCACGGCTTCTTTCTGCTTGGCTTTAAGCTTGGCCCAGGGGGTGTCCACCTCAAAGCCGTAATGCTTGGCCAACGAGCTGAGCATATGGAAGTAATAGACATTGCGTTTGTCCCAGCCGCGAATAGCGCCTTCACTCAGGCTGAGTTTGCCGTCCTGAATCACCTTATCTTCGTCAAAAAACTGCTTAACGCCCAAGCCGTCACAGCTGGGGCAGGCGCCCGCCGGGTTGTTGAAAGAGAAGAGGCGCGGCTCCAGCTCACTTAGGCTGTAGTCGCACACAGGGCAGGCGTGCTTGGAGGAGAAGAGACGATCCGGCGCTTCG
The DNA here is from genome assembly GCA_966248255.1 of uncultured Cellvibrio sp. Taxonomy (GTDB): domain Bacteria; phylum Pseudomonadota; class Gammaproteobacteria; order Pseudomonadales; family Cellvibrionaceae; genus Cellvibrio. The sequence goes on along the minus strand of CBIMZH010000156.1, from coordinate 5,052 downwards.
CCATCCATATAGCTGATGGTTGCCAGCCCCTCGGATAGATTGAGTGCAGTTTCAAAGGATTCCGCCAGGCGCAGTTTGATGTCCTCGCGCACCTTAAAGCGGTCGATGACCACCTCGATACTGTGCTTCTTTTTCTTGTCCAGTTTGGGGGTATCGTCCAGATCGCAGAGCACACCGTCGATACGCGCGCGGATAAAACCCTCGCGTTTCAATTGCTCAAAGGTATGCAAGTGCTCACCTTTGCGATCGCGCACTATGGGCGAGAGCAGCATCAGCTTGGTGCCCTCGGGCAGTTCCATCACCGTATCCACCATCTCGCTGATGGTTTGCGCCGCCAGCGGTACGCCGTGATCCGGGCAGCGGGCTTCACCGACGCGGGCGTAGAGCAGGCGCAAATAGTCGTAGATCTCGGTAATGGTGCCCACAGTGGAGCGGGGGTTGTGCGAAGTGGACTTCTGCTCGATGGAGATGGCCGGGCTCAAGCCCTCAACATGGTCCACGTCCGGCTTTTCCATCATTGATAAAAACTGGCGGGCGTAGGTGGATAGCGACTCCACATAGCGGCGCTGACCCTCGGCATAGAGGGTGTCAAAGGCGAGGGAGGATTTGCCCGAGCCGGAAGGGCCGGTAATCACCACCAGCTTATCGCGGGGTATCTCCAGGTCGATATTCTTGAGGTTGTGGGTGCGCGCACCCCTGACAATGATCTTATCCATTCACTCGGCCTTAACTGCTGTGGTGGCTGCCTGTTGTGGCTGGCCCGCGCGGGCAGCCCAAAGGGTAAACGGCGATTATACGCAAATGCCCTGACAGCGGATGTCAGGTGAGTGACAAACTCTGTAAAGCTATCTGGGCTATAGCTTTTGTTGCGCCGACTTATACGGTTAATTTCTGGCGGTAGGGAGGCTGGGTTGTTAAAATCCGCGACCCCAAATCATCTTGGTTAAAATTTAGTCATGCAGGATTCCCCTAAAAGCGGAGTGCCTTTCGAGCGCCGTGTTGTTATGTCCCTGGCGGCGCTTTACACCTTTCGCATGTTCGGGCTGTTTATGCTGCTGCCGGTGTTGGCCCTTTATGGCACCCAATACGCGGATCACACGCCCTTTCTGCTGGGGCTGGCGCTGGGCGCCTACGGCTTAAGCCAGGCGTTTTTGCAGATACCTATAGGTGTGCTCTCCGACCGCTATGGGCGCAAGCCGCTGATTTTAATTGGCCTGATTCTGTTTATCCTCGGCAGCCTGGTGGCCGCCCAGGCTGAGTCTATTTACGGGCTGATCCTGGGCCGCTTTCTGCAGGGTAGTGGCGCTATTTCGGCGGCCGTAATGGCGCTGCTTACCGACCTCACCTCGGAAGAGAACCGCACCAAGGCCATGGCGACTATAGGCGCATCAATTGGTGTGTCCTTTTCGGTGGCTATGACGGTGGGGCCGCTGCTAGCGGCCTGGGGCGGTATTCAGGCGATCTTTTGGCTTACCGCCGCACTGGGTTGTGTGGGTATTTATATTCTGCTTAAACGTGTGCCTAATATTGCCAAGGTGAAGGGGCCAAAGCGCGAAGCTGTGGCAGTGCCACGGCTGCTGTGGAATACCTTTAATCACCCGGAGTTACAGCGCCTTAACCTGGGCATTTTTGTCCTCCACTTTGTGCTTATGGCCAACTTTGTGGTGCTGCCCCTGGTGCTGCAAAATCAGCTGGAAATCCCGCGCAACTATCATGGTTTGATTTACTTGCCGCTGCTGGTGTTCGCCTTTGCGCTCATGTTGCCGTTTGTAATCATCGCCGAGAAGCGCCGCCAGATTAAACCCATCTTTATCGCGGCTGTCGGCCTGCTGCTGTTTACCGAGCTGCTGTTGATGCTGGTATCCCACAGTCGCGTGTTTACCCTGTTGGCCCTCTTTCTGTTCTTTGTCGCCTTTAACATTCTTGAAGCCACCCAGCCATCTCTGGTGAGCAAGATTGCGCCCGCCGGTGCCAAGGGCACGGCCACAGGTATCTATTCCACCTGCCAGGTGCTGGGGGTGTTTGGCGGCGGTGCGCTGGGCGGTTGGGTGTTGCAAAACTACGGCCTGCGCGATGTGCTCTGGCTCAACGCCTGCCTGGTGGTGGTCTGGCTGGCCTTTGCCTGGAAAATGCAGCCGCCCAAATTCCTTGCCAGTGTGCTTATCCCATTGCGCAACCACGACCATCAGCAGGTGGCAGAGCGTTTGCGCGGCGTTAAAGGTGTTGCCGAGGTGTTGATTGTTGCCTCGGAAAATACCGCCTATCTCAAGGTTGATCAGAAACTGGTCGACCGCAAAGCCCTTGCCGCCATTGTGGATGCAACTCCCGCCACTTGAGGGTTCAGGCATAGCTGAGCCTCTGGCGGGGCCATAGCCCCAATGATAAAGTGTCAGGCTGTCTGCGGGCATCCGCGCCCGGGGGCAATAACCCAATACGCAAATGTCGCCCAAGTACAAAAGCAGAAGGCGAATACACGGTAAATCAAGAGGAATTCATCATGGCTCGCGGTATTAACAAAGTTATTCTGATTGGCAATGTCGGCCAGGACCCAGAAGTTAAATACATGCCCTCTGGCGGCGCCGTCGCCAACATCAGCGTGGCCACCTCCGAAACCTGGAAGGACAAAAACACCGGTCAAAACCAGGAGCGCACTGAGTGGCACCGGGTGGTAATGTTCAATCGCCTGGGCGAAATCGCCGGTGAATTTTTGAAAAAAGGCAGCAAGGTTTATATCGAAGGCTCGCTGCGCACGCGCAAATGGCAGGGTCAGGATGGCAGCGATCGCTACACCACCGAAATCGTCGCTAGCGAAATGCAAATGCTCGACGGTCGCGGCGACAGCGCTGGCGGCATGAATGCCGGTGGCTTTGATCAAACACCTCAGTACAACAATGCGCCCCAGGGCAACCAGGGTGGCTATGCTCAGGGTAACCAAGGCGGCCAGGGTGGTGGCTTTAACCAAGGCGGTCAGGGCGGTAACTTTAATCAGGGCAACCAAGGCGGCCGCGGCGGATATAGCCAAAACGCCGGTGGTGCTGGTCAACAGCCTGCAAATCGCGGTTTCAATCAGCAGCCACAGCAACCCCAGCAGCCACCTGCGGGTTTTGACAGTTTTGATGACGATATTCCTTTTTAATTAGGTAGCGAATATCTGTATACAAAAAAAGGCCCCAAATGGGGCCTTTGCTTTTATGGGTGTCACTCACATCTGTATATGTCGTGTGGTTGTATCTGGTTTTCTTTTGATTTTTTATTTGAATAATAAAAAAGATATTGGTGCCAAATTGGCTGCTGCTGAAAAATATTGAATTGAATTTATCCGCCTGAATAAGGGTAAATTTAAACGTTTTGGCGAACGCTAATTTAATTTTGTTAATTCATTTCCGCCAAAACCTGCATATTTTTATTCATCTTCGCCTATCTATGTTATACCTAGACGGTGCTGCAACTTTGTCTACCCCATTCATTTAATGTTTAGCCTCTCATAATTTTTATTGTCGATTTGTCTCACCTAGCTAGCGGTTTGTTGGAAGTTTTTATTTTCTTGACCCGGAGGTTTCTATGCGACTGAGAAAATTGAGTTCCCCTGCACCAGCATCTCTCACCCCGAAACACCCAGTTAAAATGCTGTTGTTGCAATTGCTGCCTTTGCCTTTGTTAATTAGCGGCCTGCAGGCCAATGCGCAAGCTGGCGCGCCCGGGCAGGGCATAGTTGAAGAAATGATGGTGGTGGGTTCGCGCACCAAGGGTCGAACCGCAGAGGACTTGCCAGTCCCTGTCGATGTGCTTAATTCTGAGTCGCTGGAAAAGACCGGGCAAACCGAAGTGGGGCGCATGCTGCAGGCGCTCGCGCCTTCATTTAATTTTTCCTCATCCACCGTGAGCGATGGCACAGATGCCTTACGACCGGCCACATTGCGCGGGCTGGGGCCGGACCAAACGCTGGTATTGATTAATGGCAAACGCCGCCATCAGGCCGCGCTGATTCACATTAATACCTCGGTGGGGCGGGGCACCGCGGGTGTCGACCTCAATGCCATTCCCGCTGATGCGATTAAGCGCATTGAAGTGCTGCGCGATGGTGCGGCGGCGCAGTATGGTTCGGATGCCATTGCCGGCATTATCAATATTGTGTTGAAAGACGATAGCCAGGCGGGCGATGTCAGCGTCTCTTATGGCGAGTACACCAAGGGCGATGGCGAAACTGTTAATGTCGATATCAATAAGGGTTTTAGCCTGGGCAACAGCGACTATACCAATGTCACTTTCAATTATCGCGACAGAAGTAAAACCAATCGCACCGGCCTTGCGGGCGATTGTGTTTACGGTGGCTGCGTCGACAGTGACAGCAACGGCATACCTGAGCCGGGCGATCCGCGCGAGCTGAGTTTTAATCGCAAAAGTTATCGTATAGGCGACGCCGATAACACCCAGACGTCACTGGTAGTTAACAGCGGCATGGAGCTGAGTGTTGGCGAAATTTATGGCTTTGTTACCTACTCCCATAACGACTCCCAGTCGGGGGCTTTTTACCGCAATCCCAGCTCTGGCTACTCTGCCGCGTTGGAAGATGGTGACAATGTCATCCCCGGTGGTTTCCTGCCGCTGATTAATTCCAACATTGACGATTACTCTTTTAACCTGGGCTATCGCACCGAATTGGCCAGCGGCTGGAATCTGGATGCCTCCTACACCTGGGGCAAAAACACCATTGATTACAACACCAGCAACTCTATCAACTATTCCTATGTTAATTACTTGCACTATGGCGAAGGCTTGTCCGATGCCGACATTCGCAGCAGTATCCCGCGCTCGGCCGATGCCTATGGTTTGGAATTGGGCCTGCAAACGCTTAATCTGGATTTAAATAAAATTTTTGGCGATCTCTCCTTTGCCACTGGTTTTGAGTATCGCGTTGATAATTATCAAATCACCCCCGGCACAGAATATTCCTATCGCGATTTTGATACGGATTTTAACAATGGCGGTGTCGCACTTTATGCGCAGGATGCGGCTGGCGGCATTCAAGGGTTTCCCGGTATAGGGCCGGAG
>CBIMZH010000155.1:0-6476 GCA_966248255.1 uncultured Cellvibrio sp. | reverse complement strand
CCTGGGGAGTTGTAACAATTACCGCACCAGTTACCGGCACTTTTTGCGCCAGGGTGATCTGAATGTCGCCCGTGCCCGGTGGCATATCAATCAACAGATAATCCAGGTCATCCCAGCGGGTTTGTTGCAGTAATTGCTGCAGAGCACCACTGACCATAGGCCCGCGCCACATCATGGGCGTTTCTTCAGTGACCAGATAACCCATGGAGATAGACTGAAGGCCATGGGCGATAATGGGCAACATCTGCTGTTTGCCCGGCTCCCCCACCACCTGCGGACGCTTTTGCCCTACACCGAGCATTTGCGGCTGGCTGGGGCCATAGATATCGGCGTCGAGAATGCCTACCCGCGCGCCTTCCGCCGCCAGCGCCAGCGCCAGGTTGACGGCGGTGGTTGATTTACCTACCCCGCCTTTGCCTGATGCTACAGCGATAATGTTTTTAACGCCGGGAATGGCCTGCTGCGAATTAGCCGCCAGATTCGCCGGAACATCCACGCCTATGTCTAACGAAAGCTCGGCAACGCCCAGCGCACCAAGCGCCTGCTGAAGGCTATTGGCCAGAGGGGCAAAATTCGCCTCAGCAGCATAACCCAGGACTAGGCTCAGGCTGAGCTTATCGCCCGTCAAAGCCAGGGACCTGACCGCGCCCAGAGAATCAAGATCGCGACCGGTTTCCGGCTCTATGACTTGCGCCAGGGCAGCGCGTATAGCCTCTGTTGATAACGCCATAATTCACCTCAACACACAAAAATTTGCCCGGCACACTAACAAAAAAGGGTGCGCAAGGCACCCTTTTTGATCGCCACTGAACTACATTTATTCTGCAGCCAGCGCAGGGTTTTCCAGCGACTCCAGATCGCCCAGCTCCTCGCGATCATGCTGGTGATCCTTGGCGAACAAGAGGTACACCGAAGGCAGCACAAACAGGGTAAAGAAGGTACCTATAGCCATACCCAGCACCAGCACCAGGCCGATAGAGTTACGCGCATGGGCACCGGCACCAGTTACGAAAATCAGCGGCACGTGACCGGCAATGGTCGCAATACTGGTCATAAGCACCGGGCGCAAACGCAACACCGAGGCCTCGCGCACAGCTTCCAGCTTACTCTTGCCCATCTCCTGCAGGCGATTGGCAAATTCCACCACCAGAATGCCGTTACGCGCAATCAAGCCCATCAGGGTTACCAAGCCGACCTGGGAGTAAATATTCAGGGTGCTGGTAAAGCCGTTGGTAAAGAAAGGAATCGGCATTGGCAATTTCCAGAAAGTGAAAATCAAGGCACCGAACATCGCCAAAGGCACTGAACCTGCAAGAATCACCAAGGGGTCGCGGAAGCTGTTGTACTGCGCCGACAACACCAAAAAGATCATGGTAATCGCCATTAAGAACGCTGGCAGGAAGCTATTGCCTTCACGCTTCAGCTGACGCGACTCGCCGGTGTAATCGATGGTGTAACTGTTAGGCAGAATTTTCTTGGCTTCAGTTTCCAAAAAGCTCAGAGCCTCACTCAAAGGCACACCGGATACAGCGCTAATTTTTACCGCGTTTAATTGTTGCATGCGGTTAATGGTGCGCGGCTGGGTGCTGTGGGTCAGGCTGGCCACCTGATCCAGACGAATCAACTGCCCCTCAGGACCAGTGACATACAGACGCCCCAAATCCTCCGGATTAAGACGGTCCATACGCTTAACCTGAGGAATCACCTTGTAACTCTGGCCAGCCATATTGAAGCGATTAACGTAGCCACCGCCGAGCAAGGTACCCAGGTCAGCAGTAACGGTTTGCAAATTCAAACCCAGGTCCGCCACTTTTTCGCGATCAATCGTGAACTTGTAATCCGGCTGATCAACTTTTACATCCAGCGTCTGGAAGTAGAATTTTTGCGACTTAACCATAGCCTCCTGCAAGCGCAGTGCGTAATCGTAAATCTCCTTAATATCAGCGGTAGAGGCCAACACAAATTCAACAGGGAAAGACCCACCACCAGGCAGTGCGGGCGGCGTAATCGGCAGAATTCTAACCCCGGCAATCGAGGAAAGTTTTTGCTGCACCTCAGGCATAATTTCAGCCACATCGCGATCGCGCTCGTCCCAGGGCTTGGTGACCATACCGGAGAAGCCGCCAGTTGGCGAAGTCAACTGAAAGGTAAAGTCTGTCTCAGGAATACTCATAAATGCCTGATTAACCTGCTTGCCGTAAAAGGACGACTGATCAACCGTGGAGTTAGCCTGAGCATCGACAACACCGAAAATAACCCCCTGATCTTCCGTTGGCGCCAGCTCTTTGGGCGACATCATGTACAGCGGAAAAATCATCACCGTAATGCCAATCCAGAAAATATAAACGCCAATGCGGTTACTTGGTTGCAGGGTGATATCCAGTTTGCGGGTATACCAGGATTGAAACTTATCGAAAGGCCCAGCCAGGGGCGCTTTAATATGCTTGTGTGCTTTAAGCATGCGCGAGCCCAGCATGGGCGACAGCGTAATTGCCACTATGGCGGAGATAAGCACAGCACCCGCCAGAGTGATGGCAAACTCGCGGAATAGAGTTCCGGTCAAGCCACCTTGTAAGCCTATGGGGATATACACGGATGCCAGGGTAACCGTCATGGCCAAAATTGGCCCCGCCAGTTCACGGGCTGAGACAATAGCGGCTCTGAAAGGTGTTAACCCCTCCTCGATATGCCGCTCGATGTTTTCCACCATAACAATGGCATCGTCCACCACCAGGCCCACACAGAGCACAATCGACAAAAGCGTCAGCAGGTTCAGCGAGAAGCCGCACAGCTGCATAATAAAAAGCGCACCGACCAATGACAGCGGAATCGCCAGCACCGGAATAATCACTGAACGACTAAAGCCGAGGAAGAGGAAAATGACTATGACGATAATAGTCAGAGTTTCCAGCAGCGTCTTTTTCACTTCGTGAATGGCAGAAGCAATATAGCGTGTGGAGTCGTAAGCAATTACACCTTTAAGACCGGTGGGCAACTCTTTCTGAATCACCTCCATCTCTTTATTCACGGCGGCCATCACATCCAGGGAGTTGGCGTTGGGCGCAACCCAAACGCCCATAAACACCGCAGTGTCGCCTGAGTAGTTAACTACAGTGTTGTAATCTTCCGCCCCCAGGGCCACATCGGCAATGTCCGACAGGCGAACCACACCTTCACCGGTATCGCGAATCACCAACTCTTTAAAGTCATCAACACTTTTTAAATCTGTGTCGGCATTCAGGTTTACCTGGGTGTAGTTGCCACGGGTTTGACCTATGGCCGCCTGCACGTTGTTGGCCTGCAACGCCTGGCGCACCTGTAAGGGAGTTACCGCCAAAGCGGCCATACGCTCCGGCTTTAACCATATGCGCATGGCAAAGGTGCGGCCGCCCAAAACTTCCGCTTTTTGCACACCGGCAATAGCGGTAAGTCGCGGCTGGATTGAGCGAGTCAAAAAGTCAGTGATTTGGTTTTGCTCCAGAATCTGCGAGCTGAAACTCAAATAGGCAGCGGCAAACTGGGTGTCTGCCGATTCAATCGCAATGGTTGGCACTTCCGCTTCCGGTGGCAGGTCGCCACGGACCTGATTCACCTTGGCGGAAATTTCAGTCATGGCTTTAAGCGGGTCGTAGTTAAGCTTTAAATGCACAACGACCGACGACATGCTCATCGCACTTTGCGACTCGATATAGTCAATCCCGCCCGCCGAGGCTACAGCTCGCTCAATTGGCGTGGTGATAAAACCGCGTACCAATTCGGCATTGGCCCCAACATAAACGGTATTAATGTTAATTACCGAAATATCACTGCGCGGATACTGGCGCACTGTGAGGTTGGTGCCCGCCTGAAATCCTAAAATTAAAATCAGCAGGCTAACCACCAGGGACAGTACCGGCCGCTGAATAAAGATGTCCGTAAACTTCATAAGCTTGGCTCTTTAATTACGTGAAGCTAAAAAAGGTTAATGTGTACCAGGTTTGGCTAACTTAGCTATCTGACGGATTAGGCTCTTGCTTGAATTCAGGCGTGGGCAAACTGCTCACAGTGACCGCCTGACCATTCAGCAGCTTAAACGCCCCGGCACTAGCCACTTTTTCACCAACTTTTAAACCATCAACCACTTCAACAAAATCACCGCGGGTTCTGCCCAGGCGCACAAATTGTTGACGTGCATGCATGGCTTTATCTTCACCCGCTTCAATAATAAAAACTGTATCGCCAAAGGGAGCGAAAATAACCGCGGTGGAAGGCACAGCCAACACCTCTTGCGGCTCGGAAAGAGTTACCACCACTTCTACGGCCATACCCGGCAGCAACAGGCCCTTATCGTTGTTAAGATAAGTCTGCACAGTGGCGTTGCGCGTTGTGCTATTGACCTCGGCACCTATAGCGGTAATTTCACCTTTCAACATCACATCTGAACCATTGCCAGCATTAACCGCGACTGGCAAGCCACGGGTCATTTGCACCAGCCAGAATTGCGGCACCGGGAAATTCACGCGCACGGTATTGGTTGCTTGCAGGGAGACAATTTCCCCACCAACGCGCAGATCTTCACCCAGGTTGGCCAGGCGAATACCCAGGCGACCATCAAAGGGCGCGCGCACGACTTTCTTTTCCAGGGTTGCTTTCAAGTCATCAACATCGCCCTGGGCGGACTGCATTTGCTGGGTGCCTGAATCCAGATCACTTTGCGATACGGTATTTTTTTTGCGCAGCTGGGTCAGACGCTCCAGGTTGGCCTTGGCCAAACGCAAACGCGCTTCGGCGGCATTCAGCTGCGCCTGTTCGTTGGTCGATTCCTGCTCAACCAGCACGGTACCCTTCTTAACCAGGTCGCCCGACTTAAAGGCAATGCGCTTTACCTTGCCCGCAACTTCAGCGGTAATGGTGATGCCCTCGGAAGCCTCTACAGTGCCCAGAGCGCGAAAAGTATTTGGCCAATGCTGCACCTCTGCATCAAAGGTACTCACTGTCTCGGTTGGCGCAGGTGTGGCTGCACTGGCCGCGCCCATCGCCATAAATCCGGAAACCTTCACACCTGCCAAAATCACGAAAACGCCCGCGAGACTGCCGAGTGAAACCAGCACTGATTTGAGTGTCTTGTTCATAGTCATAAACCGTAGAGATTAAAAAGTAAGTCCTAATACCTTGAAGCTTAAAAGCTGGCGAGAAGTGCCATGCGGAATGCCACAGAGTCAGGGTTAAATCCAGCCGCGATTGTCTAATCGTTAAACAGCCGAAAAACCCCAGGCGGGAATGCTAAATTGTCGCACAGCCATCTCACCCAGGGACAATGTTAATTGTCATTATCTGTAAAGATGACCGGGATGATCTGCTCTTCCCGGGTATTTATTTTTGGAGGATTGCCTTGCTGATCTTATTGCGCTTTCCCCCGAGATCCAAGCCTAACATCAGTCACCAGGCCAACTTATGACAATCATCATAAGCGGGGTTACACTAGCGCGCATTTGCGCCAGCTAATGTCAGTAGCTCATTAACGTCGGCAGCCCTGGCCGCAGATGAATATCCCCCTTCTATTACCCAACGCTTTTCTGTTTGCAGATTTTAAGGATTTAACATGACCTGGGCGCCCCACGTAACCGTAGCCACCATAGTCGAGCGCGACAGCCGCTTTTTAATGGTTTATGAAGATGCCGATGGTCACAGGGTATACAACCAGCCCGCCGGCCATTTGGACCCAGACGAAACCCTGCACGAGGCCGCATTGCGCGAAACCCTGGAGGAAACCGGCTGGACAGTGGAATTGACTGGCGTGGTGGGGGTCAACCTTTATACCGCCCCCAGCAATGGCATTACCTACTGCCGCACCACCTTTATCGCCCAAGCCATCAGCCATGATGCCGATCGCGCGTTGGATACCGGCATAATCGAGGCCGTTTGGCTGACTTACGAGGAGCTGGTTGCGCGCAAAGATCAGCTGCGCAGCCCCATGACCCTGCAGATCATCGAGGAATATCGCGCTGGCCGCCGCTTCCCCTTGGAAGTAATTGGCTGATTTGGCGCGAATTTGAGCAAAATCCGGGTGGCAGCCAGGGGCGCAGGCGAGTAAAATGCGCCCCCTTCTATTCTCTCGCCAGCCAAGCAACCCAGATTCCATGACAGATACCCCAACCTCTCCTAGCAAACCTCTAGTCATTGTCGGCATGTCCGGCGGTGTGGACTCCTCAGTTTCCGCACTCCTGCTGTTGCAACAGGGCTATAAGGTTGAAGGCCTGTTTATGAAGAACTGGGACGAGGACGACGGCACCGAATACTGTACCGCCAAGGCCGACCTGGCCGATGCCCAAATGGTCTGCGACAAAATCGGTATCAAGCTGCATACCGCCAACTTTGCCGCCGAATACTGGGATAACGTGTTTGAGCACTTTTTAGAGGAGTACAAAGCTGGCCGCACCCCTAATCCGGACATCCTCTGCAACCGCGAGATCAAATTTAAAGTCTTTATGGAGTAC
>CBIMZH010000154.1:0-6490 GCA_966248255.1 uncultured Cellvibrio sp. | reverse complement strand
TGGTCGTTATCCAGCTCGCCGTCTTTAAGCATCAGTTCTTTAAGCAGGGTTTTGGCGTCCTCGGCATCAAAAATGGAAAAGCCTGGCTTAAAGCCCAGCGCTTTGTGCTCGCGGCGGATGATATTCAGCCCCAGATTGTGAAAGGTGGACACTGTCAGGCCGCGCGCGGCGCTGCCTTTCACCAGCTTGCCCACCCGCTCCTTCATCTCCCGCGCCGCCTTGTTGGTAAAGGTCAGCGCCGCTATATGGCGCGCGGGCATATCGCAGCTTTCAATTAAATAGGCGATTTTGCGCGTAATTACGCTGGTCTTGCCGCTGCCGGCACCGGCCAAAACCAGGCAGGGACCATCGACATAGAGCACGGCTTCTTGTTGGCGGGGGTTGAGTCGGTTCACGGTATTTGCGGGCTAAAAAACAACTGGGCGGGCATTCTACCACCGCCCTTGGCCGAGTTGGCGTCGCATTACTGGCACTATAACCAAGTGGTTATTATCATTAATTTATAAAGGCTAAACGTTATATGCTACGGCGTTCTGTTTGCAGTATCCGGCTGCTAACATGAAGGCTGAGGGGTAATGGCTACCCCAGAAGGATTTAAGGCTATGGAGCAAAACATAAAAATTTTACTAATCGACCGCGAGCAGGGTGAATACCTGCTGGTAGCCGAGCTTTTGTCTCATATTCGCGATGTGCACTATGAGCTGGTCTGGTGCAGCCGTTTGGATGAGGCTTTGCCACAGATTCTGTCCAATCAATACCAGGTAGTACTGCTGGACTACTACTGGGGGGAGTCCACCACCCGCGACCTGCTTAACGCCGCGCGCGTCCATGTTTGCCAGACGCCTATAGTGGTGATGACCGACGAAATGGAGACCCAGGTGGATCGCGAGGCGATTCGCGCTGGCGCCGCCGACTATCTCATCAAAGGCCAAATCGATCACCAGCTGCTGGAGCGCAGCCTGCGCTACGCTATTGAGCGCAAAAAAACCGAGCAACACCTGACCCGCCTGGCCCACTACGACCAGCTCACCGATATCCCCAACCGCCTGCTGTTTCGCGATCGCCTTGAGCATGCGGTCAACCTGGCCGAGCGCGATGGCACCAGCTTTGCGCTTATGTTTATTGACCTCAATGGTTTCAAGCAGGTCAACGACAACTTTGGCCACGATGCCGGCGATATGATTATTCGCATCTGCGCCGAGCGCTTGAGTAAAAACCTGCGCCGCAGCGATTCTGTGGCGCGTATTGGCGGCGATGAATTTACCCTGCTGCTGCAAAATATCGAGAGCCACACCGACATAGCCCATATCGCCGAAAAGCTGATCGCCACTATTGCTGAGCCAGCGGATATCAATGGCAATCTGGTGGTAGTGGGCTCCAGTGTGGGCATAGCCATTTACCCCCAGGCTGGGCGCGACGCCGAGACGCTGCTTAAACACGCCGACATGGCTATGTACAAAGCCAAACAGGAAGAGGGCAGCAGCTTCAGATTTTTTACCGAAGTAATGAACCAGGATGTGCGCCGCCAGCTGCGCCTGGAGTCGGATTTGCGTGTGGCTCTGCGCCAACAGCAATTTGAATTGCACTATCAGCCGCGGGTGGATGTGAGCAGTGGCAAACTGGTAGCGCTGGAGGCGCAGTTGCGCTGGAACAAGCCCGGCGTTGGCCTCTTGGGCTCCCAGGAGTTTTTACCCACCGCCGAGGAGACGGGGGTTATTAACTCGCTGGGCTACTGGGCAATTCGCCAGGCCTGTTACGACTTGAAAATATTGCAGTCGCTCTGGGGCGAGTCCTTGATGATGGCCATTGGCCTGTCGGTGCGCCAGTTTAAAGACGACAACCTGGTGCGCGAGGTTGCGCGCATTTTTGCCGACAATGATATTCAGCCAGGCGATGTGGAATTCGAACTGACTGAAACCGCCTTTGCTGAAAATATTGAAATGGTGTCTTTGTGTATGCGCCCGCTGTCATTTTTCGGCATCAATTTTTTGCTCGATAAATTCGGCGCGGGCAACTCCTCGTTTATGCACCTGCAGCGTTTGCCCATCAGCTCGGTAAAAATTGATGTGGGCTTTTTTAGCGAACTCAATCGCAGCGCTACCGATAAGCGTTTGATTGCCGCCATGGTCACCCTGGCCCATAACCTGGGTAAGTGGGTGGTTGTTGAAGGGGTGGAAACCCGCGATCAGCGCGATTGGCTGCAATCTCTGGGCTGCGACCTTATGCAGGGCGGCTTTTTTTCGGTGCCGCGCAGTCTGGTACAGCTGCAGCACTGGCTGCAGCAATCGCGCGAGACCAAATCCCTGGTTCCCTCATCCTTTCCTCTGCTCTAATCGCCGATTACCTGAACCGCCTAGGCCCCGGCGTTAATACCTCGGGGCCAAACGGTTATTGGCTTAACGTCTGTCCAGGCTGCGGTAGCTGAGCGCCTCGGTAATATCCTGAGTGGCAATTGCTGCGCGGCTGTCCATATCAGCCAGAGTGCGCGCCAGTTTTATCACCCGGTGATAGGCGCGGGTGCTTAACCCCAGGCGATTGATGGCTTGTTCCAGCAGCTGTTTATCGGTGTTGGTCAGGCTGCAGAACTTTTCCAATTCGGGTGCGCTCAGCTGGTGATTGGTTTTCCCCTGGCGCGCAATCTGCCTCGCGCGACAGGCCTCCACCCGCTCGCGCACCTGTTCGCTGCTGTCGCCACTGGCGGGCGTGTGCAACTCGCCCTGACGCAAATTATTTACCGGTACGTGCATGTCGATGCGATCCAGCAGCGGCCCGGAGATCTTGTCTCTATAGCGGCGCACCTGATCGGGGGAGCAGCGGCAATTGCGCTCGCTGCTGCCGTGGTAGCCGCAGGGGCAGGGGTTCATGGCCGCCACCAGCTGAAACCGCGCCGGGTAGCAGGCCTGCGCCTTGGCTCGTGAAATTCGCACTTCACCGCTCTCCAGGGGTTCGCGCAGCACCTCTAATACCTGGCGCGGAAACTCGGGCAATTCATCTAAAAAAAGCACACCTGAGTGGGCCAGGGATATCTCCCCCGGGCGCGGCTGGGTACCGCCACCCACCAAGGCTATGGCCGAGGCGGTGTGGTGGGGGGCGCGAAAGGGGCGGCTGCGCGCGACCCGCTCCAGGGGTTGCGCCGCCACCGAATAAATAGCCGCAACATCGAGCATCTCCCGCTCATCCAGCGCTGGCAGCAGGCCGGGCAGGCGACTGGCTAACATGGTTTTTCCTGTACCCGGTGGGCCGTAAAAAAGCAGATTGTGGCCGCCGCTGGCCGCTATCTCCAGTGCGCGCTTGGCCTGCCACTGCCCTTTTACATCGCGGATATCCTCGGCTGAAGGGCGATTGGCGTTGGATTCTGCGGGGATTTCCTGCGCAAGGGCCTCGCGACCATGCAAATGGGCGCAAACCTGCAGGAGATTAGCTGCACCAAATACGCGCGTAATGCTGCTGAGTGCCGCCTCCTGTGCGTTGGTTGTGCTAATTATCAAGTCACGCTTGGCATCGCCGCAGGCGAGTGCGGCCGGCAGGGCTGCACTAATTGGGCGCAATTCACCGGATAAGGCCAATTCGCCGAGAAATTCACTGGCAGCTAAAGCTTCTTTTGGGATTTGCCCCGAGGCGGCCAGTATGCCCAGGGCTATGGGCAGGTCATAGCGGCCGCCCTCTTTGGGCAAGTCGGCGGGGGCGAGGTTGACGGTGATACGACGGGCGGGAAATTCCAAATGGCTGTTGAGCAGGGCGCTGCGCACCCGGTCTTTGCTCTCTTTTACCGCCGCTTCCGGCAGGCCCACAATCGACAGCCCGGGCAGGCCGTTGGATAGGTGCACCTCAACCGTCACCAGAGGCGCTTGTATGCCCTGCTTGGCACGTGAATAAACGATTGCTAATGACATAGGCATTCCTTGCAAGTTGTTTAAAAACAATCAGTTGGCCACTTTTTGAGCTAAGTGGCCAAGCCCCAGGGGCTAGCTTTGCTGGCGCCCTTCCAATTCGGCGAGAGCCGCTTCCAGCTGCTCCAGGCGGGCGCGGGTGCGCGCCAAAACCTGGGCTTGTGCATCAAATTCCTCGCGCGTAACCAGGTTCAATTTAGCCAGCGCTGACTGCAGCGTCAGGTGCAATTCGCGCTTGGGCAGCATCGCCTCCATCTCGGGGATTTGGTTTTGCAGTTCCTGCAACAGGCGTTGGGCGAGATCGAGAATCATTGAAAAGCTCCAGCAGATTAAGCGCTCAGTGTAACGCCTCGGGCGGCCAGCATCACTCGCTTTGTCCGTTTAGTTGGCGCAATCAGAGCAGGCACAGCTGTTTAAGTGAATTTAGATGCCTTGGATCAATTTTGGTGCTGGTGGATTCTTGTTCGGTATCAAATTGGTGCATCAATCTCCCGGTGCCTTGGCGTTTTTTGCTGCCAAATTCATAAATTGCACATAACCAATTGATAAATAAGAGTTTTATTAAATTGGCCTGCTCTGTGCAATTTCCCAGCTGAGCTTTAAGAGTCAATTGGGGCCCAAGTATCCGGACCTAATGGGATTGAGTTGTTAGCAAGCCCGCGATTCCCGGTCTCAACTGAGCAGTATTTCCGGTGATTCCCGCACCGACTCACCGGAGGTGCGGGGTTTTTTTAGGAGTACATCGAAATGAAATTGGTAACTGCAATCATCAAGCCGTTCAAGCTGGATGTAGTGCGTGAAGCCTTATCTGACCTGGGCATTCACGGTATGACCGTGACCGAGGTTAAGGGTTTTGGTCGTCAGAAAGGCCACTCCGAACTCTACCGCGGGGCAGAGTATGTGGTGGATTTTTTGCCGAAAACCAAAGTGGAGATCGCTGTGGCTGATGACGACACTGACCGTGTAGTTGAGGCCATAAGCAAGGCCGCCAATAGCAGCAAAATTGGCGATGGCAAGATCTTCGTGTCCAGTTTGGAGCAGGTGGTGCGCATTCGCACCGGCGAAACCGGCGACCAAGCGTTGTAAATCACTAGTTAATAAACAGACGGGGAACAACCAATGGAAGAGAATCTATATCATCTTCAATACGCCATGGATACCTTTTACTTTTTAGTAATGGGTGCCCTGGTAATGTGGATGGCGGCCGGTTTCGCCATGCTCGAATCAGGTTTAGTGCGCGCTAAAAACACCACCGAAATCCTGACCAAAAACATCACTCTGTACGCAACCTCCTGCGTTATGTACATGGTGTGCGGTTACGCCATTATGTACGGCGGCGACTTCTTCCTGAGCGGCATCGCCAGTGTAGATGTAGACGAAACCCTGAAGAGCTTCGCCGAGCGCGAAGACGGCTTCACCGGTGGTGCTATCTACGCAGGTGCCTCTGACTTCTTCTTCCAGGTAGTGTTTGTTGCTACTGCCATGTCCATCGTATCCGGTGCTGTGGCTGAGCGTATGAAACTCTGGGCCTTCCTGTTGTTCTCTCTGGTAATGACCGGTTTCATCTATCCGATGGAAGGTTCCTGGACCTGGGGTGCTGAAGGTAAATTCGGCCTGAACCTGGACGACCAATTCGGCTTTAAAGACTTTGCCGGTTCGGGCATTGTTCACCTGGCTGGTGCTTCTGCTGCTCTGGCTGGTGTATTGCTGCTGGGCGCGCGCAAAGGCAAATACGGTCCTAACGGTGAAGTTAACGCCTTCCCAGGTGCCAACCTGCCAATGGCTACCCTGGGTACTTTCATCCTGTGGTTGGGTTGGTTCGGTTTCAATGGCGGTTCTGTGCTGAAGCTGGGCGATATCGCTAACGCTAACACTGTTGCTATGGTATTCCTCAATACCAACGCCGCTGCTGCTGGTGGTCTGATTGGTGCTCTGGCAGTTGCCCGTCTGCTGTTCGGTAAAGCTGACCTGACCATGGCGCTGAACGGTGCTCTGGCTGGCCTGGTTGCGATTACTGCAAGCCCTGATACGCCAAGTGCTCTGGCCTCTACCATTATTGGTCTGGTTGCCGGTGCTATCGTGGTGTTCTCTATCATCGGTCTGGACAAGCTGCGCATTGATGACCCAGTAGGTGCTATCTCTGTACACGGTGTTGCTGGTCTGTTCGGTCTGCTGGTTGTACCTTTCACTGCTGAAGGCACTACCTTTGTTGGCCAGTTGGTTGGCGCTGCCACTATCTTTGTATGGGTATTCGTTGCCAGCTTTATCGTCTGGTTTGTACTGAAACTGGTTATGGGCATCCGCGTCTCTGAAGAAGAAGAGTTCGAAGGTGTGGACATTGCCGAATGTGGTATGGAAGCCTACCCAGAATTTACACGCAAATAAGTTGCTGCGCCCAGCCACTGCCGGAATCTTCCGCGCCGTGGCTGGGTGTTAGACGATCTGCTATAAAGTTGTTGTTGATGGGCGAAACTTGGGTGTATCTTTAACGCCAAGTAGCTGGGTTGGAAGCCCCAACTGATCAATAGATCATCAGCACCAGCATTCAAAGACTCCAGCAAAGGAATTAATAATGAAACTGATTACCGCTGTCGTAAAAC